>JAWABM010000007.1:9579-32992 GCA_038999215.1 Candidatus Aenigmatarchaeota archaeon
CACTCCCTTATTCCGCGGTCGACGACCCTGGCTATCTCTATGGCGTGCTCGTCCGGCGGGCCAGGCTCGAAGTCAGGCGAGGCTATAGGCAGCAGCTCCGCGTCCACTACGAGGTTGCCCTCGTCAGGAGTGTCCGGATATGGCTCCATCACGTCCATCTTGACCCCGGCGAGGACAAGGCTGTTGCCTATCTTTACCCTTGCCGAGCCTTCGGCGCTAGTAACGACGTTCGTTTCTATGCTCACTTCCCTGAATTGGTCGAAGGACCTGCCGTCCAAACGGACCTTGCTGTCCTCCATCATCTTCTTTATGTACCTGTCTTGCATATCCATCATTCCTCCCCTCCGAAGTTCGCCGCATACCTTTTCCTCAAGGTTTCCTTCTGCAGGTTGTGTATCTCTGCGCAGCCCCTTACGGCAAGGTCCAGCGCATCGCTGAACTCTTCCAAGGTAATCACGCCGTCGAGCTGCAGCAGGACGATACGGTCGCTCCCGCCTATGGTGGCCAATGCCATGTCCACCTCTCCGAAGTTGTCCTCCAGGCCCGCGACATCAAGCACTATCTTGCCGTCGACTTTCCCAACGGAACAGGACGCGACAAGGTCGCGCATAGGTATGCCGGCGTCAGCCAAGGCTATCGCGGTGGCGTTCAAACCTGCGCACCTCGTCGACGCATCCGCCTGTATGATCTCCACGAAGGCGTCTATCGCGGTCTTCGGGTTGTCCTCGAGGAACATCACCGATGTGAGAGCCTCGGTGACGACCTTGGATATCTCTATGCTCCTCCTGCTGTGGCCCGGCCTCGAACGCTCGCCGGTGGAGAAAGGCGCCATGCTGTATTTGCAGCGCAGTATCGCGCGCTGAGGCTGCATCATGTGGCGCGGGTGGACCTTTCGAGGTCCGTAGACCGCCGCGATGGCCTTCGTGTTCGCGAACTCGAATCTTCCAGATCCGCAGGCTTTCTCAAGCATCCCCGCTTCGGCTATGAGCGGACGGAACTCGTCGAGCCTCCTTCCATCGAGCCTCTTGCCGTGCTCTATCATCTTTTCCGGCGCACCTACTTTCGTCATATCAAGCCCCCTCCTCAAGCATCCTGGTCATCCTGTCCGTCAGCCCTTCTGTGTGAGCCTCCTTCTCCACCATGTTTATGGCCCTGGAAGCGAGCGCCTCGTTTGTGCCGCGGAACCAGACGATGCCGTTCTGCCCCACGACTATCTGGCAGCCGGTCTTGTTCTTTATAAGCTCTATCATGGAGCCGGCCTTGCCGATGAGCCTTGGCACTTTCGATGGCGTGATATGCATCACCCTGCCTCCGGTAAGCTTCTTGGACCTGTAGTCGGCCATTGTCAGCGAGACGTTCTTCGCCTTGGTGACGTTCAGCACCTTCGCATAAATCACATCGCCTATGTCGAAGTAGACCGAGATGTCGGTCTTGTACACATCCACGTAGTCGCGCACAGCCTCGCCCAGCTGCAGTATCGCGTCGTACGGGCTGTTTATGTCGACTATCCAGAACGTATTCTGCATCTCTATTATCTTGCCTATTATTCCGTCCCCTGGCTTGGGCACATAGACGCCTGCGAGCGGAATAACGCTCAGCATCCTGTCCTTGACCCTGACCAGGCCCAGGAACTTCGACCTTATCTCGTTCTCTGTCCTGTAGCAGCCCTGCCCCGGCAGGAACTCGAGCCCTCTTGCGAGGGTGTCCCCCGGAATGGCAAGGTCCTTCTCATTCTTCACCAGTTCCGATTTTTCATTCATATTTTAACCTCCTTTCTTCATTATCTTGACCTGTACGTCGCCGTGGGTCAGCGCGTTCAGCTTGCCGTAAAGGTCGTTCTGGGCGGCCGCAACGAGCTCGACAACGGCCATGTAGCTGCCGTCGCCGCCCCATTCCTCCCTCACAACATTTCCGAAGCTCCTGACTATCCCGGCCGCCTTGGCGGCGTACTGGGCACCCACTTTCACGGCGACCTGCACCTTCTCGAAGCTCACGGGCAATATCCTCTGTATCTCCCTGACAACAGCTTCGACCTGCTCCTCGGGCCTCCTGCCCATCTCGATGCGGACCCGAGCCTGCTCCATGGCGTGGAGTATGCGCTCGGGCGGGTGCGGCAGGCCGGTCTGCGGGTTCACGCCGTTCCTCGAGATTATCGTGGCAATCGCCCTAGTCTTCTCCTCGACCATCCTCTGCCTCTGCTCCGTCGTGAGCTGCAGCTCGCCGTCCCTGATTATCTTTTTTGCGACATCATGCATGCTGTTGGTCCCGAAGGCCTTGTTGACATCTTCGGGCGACATCCTTGTCCCTTTCTTTATGTCCTCAAAGACCTCGGAGACGGCGACAAGGTCGTCCACAGGCACGTCCTTGCCCGCCTTGACCTCCAGAGCCTTCTCAGGGTCGACCAGAATCTCAAACTTCTTTCCGGCCCTCGCAAGCCTGGCTACGACTGCCTTGTCGACAGAAATCGCCATGTAACTGACCTCATGTATTACTCAACCCCCGTATTACGGTTTTTTACCAGTATTTCTTTATGAACTTGGCGCCCTCTTCCCCGTACCATTTCCTGAAGCCCTTAGTATCAACCACCACGAGCTCTATCTCGTTCGGCTTTATGCCCTTCTCTCCGGCCTTGAGCCCGTTCAATGCGAGCCCGATGGCATCGTCCATGCCCATCTTCTCCTTCCAGCCGTCCCTCAGCACCTTCACCGCGTCCTGGCTACCCTTGCCTATCGCCTGCGCCTTCCACGCGTAGAAAGCGGAGGACGGGTCGACCTCGAACAGCTGCGGCCCCTTCTCGTCAATTCCGCCTATGAGCAGCGCGACGCCGAACGGCCGCACACCTCCGAACTGCGTGAAGAGCTGCATCCTGTCGGAGACTTCGCGGACCATTCCCTGCACGTCTATGGGCTCGTCGTAAGTGAGCCTGTAGACCTGCGCCTTTGTCCTTCCGCCTTCGATGAGCACCCGGCCATCAGCCAAAAAACCTGATATCGCAGCAGCGACGTGGTCGTCAAGCTGGTGCACCTTGTCGCTCCCGCTGTTCGGGATTGCAAGCGAGGTGAGCGGCCTGACAGCTGCCAGCACAATGCCGTCGCTGAAGACAACGCCGAGGGAAGTGGTCCCTCGCTTCACAGCTTCGCGCGCGTACTCGACCTGGAACAAGCGTCCGTCAGGCGAGAACGTCACAATCGCTCTATCATAACCCATGAAGTCAGGCATAGATTCCATATAATTACCTCCTCTATATTATTACTCTCTGATTTTTACTAATTGCTATTGCAAGTACAAGTTTATAAAGGTTTACGGGCCAGCATCCTCCTTCTCTCCTTGCGCGGGCTCTCCTTGCCGGCATATTCGCATTTGCGCGGCCTGCCCGCCGGCGCGAGCCTCTTCCATGCCAGGCCTCAGCAGCAGCGCTCCTCGCCCTCCTGCTCATAATAATGGCCGCAGCCGTCGCAGTCCTTTGTGCGGAGCTTGTAAGAGCCGTCCCATTCGCTGTAGTTCTCCGGAGGGAACGGCTGGCCTTTCATGCCCTCGCCAGCTTCAGCGGCGCTATCTTGCGGAGCTCGATGTCTATCTCATCGGCTATGCGCCGGGCGAGGGGCGTGCGCTCCCTTATCTCGCGGTTCACGAGCCGCATGACGCCCTTCGTGGGCAGGCCGTACTTCTCTATGGCCTTGTCCTTGAGCTCCATGTTGGACCTGTCAATCTTTCCTATCAGCTCTTTAACTATCTCGCCGGTAAGCACGGCATATTTCGGCCTGCTCACGACGTCAAGGTACTGCTTGACGGACCTCCTATCTGTCTCGTAGAAAGCGGCCTCGCCGCCCTCAATGTACTCGGCTTCGGTGCCGTCCTCGTTCTCCACGTAGAAGCTGAAGTCGTTCGCATCCTCGATGAAATCCTTTCCCATCACGACCGGATTATCGCTGCCGTGGTCTATCCTTCCCCAGTTACCCACGCTCCAGGAGCCGTGCTGGTTGTAGGCATGCCCGCCCGAGTCGTTGAAGCAGCAGGCGATGACGTTCTGCCTTACGCCTTCATTGAGCCTGTCGATTATGCTCTTCGAAGAAACATTGTTAGAGACCCTTATAGCATGGTGCGCGCCCCAGGCAGTGCCCTCGCAGTCATCGGCTATGTCCTCCGGCCATGGCCAGGACCCGCTCCTGTCCGCCCACCTTGTCCAGAAAAAGTCCTTCGGCGTCCTCCACTCGTCCTCCCCGACCTCGTCCGCATAATAATGATACCTGTGCCTGAGAAACTGGTTCATCCTCGTGATGTCGCTTATCACCTTTTCGAACTTCTCGTAGCCCTTCTTCTTCTCGTTCAGTCCCATGGGTATGTCCTTGGCAGGCGACCAGTAGTAGGTGAACCAGTCGGACAGATTATTCCAGAACTGCGAGGAAGCGGCCTTCGGCGACATTGTCGGCGACGGCTTGGGAACGAACGCCCCGCCTATCCTCCCGCCCAGCTTCTCGAGCATGTAGGCCTTCTCGTCGCTGCCGTAATTCTTGCTGTAGAACTTGAAAGAATTTATCATCTCGCTTCCGTACCTGGCCTTCGCAAGCTCCTTCTTGAACTCATAATCGACCGCCATTCGGGCCCCCGAAAACAATTGGACGCAAAAGGATTTAAGCGAAACTCTGCAGGCTGCGCTCGCCGAAGAACTTCTGCCTGGCGGCCTTGGCGGTCCCGGATATCCCGAGCACCTTTATTACTATCGGCATCTCTCCGACGCGCTGCACCAGCGCAAGCCCGGCCCTGACCTCCTCGACAGAGCCGTGCTCGCAGCGCAGAAGGCCGAGCTGCTTCTCATGATCCCACATGTTCCTCAATATCCACACTCGCGACTGGGAGGCGCCGAGCTCGCCCGTGAAGTTCATGAGCGAGTGCCACATGGCGGCCACGAGGTCGTCGAAGGAAACCTTCTTCTCGGACAGCACCTGGTAGGCCATATACCTGTGGTTCGGTCTCAGCGTCGGCGGAAGGTGCTGCGGCTTGTCATCCAACAACATCCACCCCCTCTGTTATCGTCGCACCCATAAGCTTCTTCCTGTTGGCCTCTGTGATGGATGCCGGAATGTCCGAGAGGCACTGGAAGGATTTCCCGAAATCCAATCCAAGGACATTCACTATAGAAATCAGCTCCCTCGGGTCCCTCATGTCCCAGATGGACTGGCTGCCGGAGCAGACAACGACGCGGACCTTGAAATGCTCGGCAAGCCTGAGCATGGTCGCTATGTTCGCGAGCAGGCCTCCCCTGCCCTTCCTGAAGCTGTAAAGTATGGTCCTGAAATCCACGCCCATTGCGACGCCGTTCGCAGCAGCGGCCTTCATGCAGACTTCGTCGAGGCCGCAGTCGTTCCTGCCCGCTTCGGGATGGATGAGGATGTCCACGCGCGAGTCCTCGCAGGCCGCCCTGTTGATGGCGTAAGCGCCGCCGCTCACCGCGACCACGAGCGCGTGCTCGCGGGCCTTAGCTATCATCTGCTTCAGCTCCATTGGATTGGAGGCCTCTATCGTGACGCCCGGGTAAATTTCGATTCCTATCTCCCTTTCCGCCCTCTTCATCTCATCCTTGGCTATCCTCAGCTTCTCGACGCTCTCGAACTTGTCGCAGACCGCTATGCCGGCGAAGCCGAGCTCCTTGGCGAACCTGGCGAGCTCCATTATGCTAGATGTCCCAATAGAAAAATTGCTCCTGACGTGCATGTCGTAAAACTTCATTTTTCCCACCAGGCGCTCCCGCATCGGCAGTGCACGCACCGGACCGCTGCAAAAGCCTATAGTATATAATATATATCAAAGCGGCTACTTTTAAAGCTTGCCTAAAGCAGCCTCTTCTCGAAGCCCTTTCCGCTTCCCCTCAGGCCGCGGCCGGATCTCCCCGCCGCAGTGAGGCCGCGGTAGGCCCGGCCCCTCTGGCAACAAATCCATTTCATCCTGGGGTCGTTCATTATGCACGGATGCGCAGGGTCCACGAGCACGACCTCGAACCAAAGGTTGCGGCCGTCCTCGGCCAGATAGTAGCTGTTAAGGACCTCTAGGTTCGGGAAATGCTTTGCCGCCCTGATTTCCGCGATGTGCTGGAGGCTCATCGCCGGCGGGAGCGAAGTGAAGGCGTAGTTCTTGTTCTTCCTGCCGCCCGCGAACTTCTCCCTCTTTCTGGTGCCTTTGGCTATCCTCGCCCTAGCGATTATGAAGCCTTGCTTGGCCTTGTAGCCTACGGCATGCGCGCGGTCAAGGCGCATAGGGCGCTCAAGCTTGACTATGGCAGGCTCCTTCCTCCAAGAAATCAGCCTTTCTTTCATCAGCTTTGCCTGCTCTTCAGAGTTCCAGTTCTGCTGCATGTACTTGTAAAATCCCACTCACATCACCCTCCCGGGTTTCGAGTTTTTCGACGTAATCTATATATACGAAGAACCTTTATAAGCTTTTAGGGATCCGAATGAACATTATAAACATGCTGATAGGTGCGGCCCTCCTGATAATAGGCCTGTGGCTGCTCCTTCCGCCGATTGGCTATCCCTACCAGGGCATCGCCTGGGACAACTTCAAGTTCGTGGCGATGGGCCTGATACCAGTCATAGTGACGCTCGTCGGCTTCCTCATGGTATGGGTGGAGTTCGAGGAGAGGAAGGAAGGCGTAGCCAAGAGAAAGAAATGAAGCGCCCCGCCTCATCAGAGCCCGGGCGAATAGAAATTTTTTTATTTCTTCGCTGCGCATCTAAATCATGAATTTCTACGGCCAGTGCGCGAGGTGCAAGGGAAGAGGGTGGTGCGGGAAGGAAAGATGCCCGCTGCTGGTGAAGTTCTACATAAAGCAGCGCGCGGACCAGAAGCTCTCCAGGGAGATGCGTGGCTCGTCCCCGCCAGGCGTCTTCATCGGCCGCTTCGGCTGGCCGAAGGTCAGCATCGGGCCGCTGGTCCCGCCTGTGCTGGGGGACACGGCTGTGATGGACACGCCCGAGATGTGGCTCGGCCGCTCCATCGACGAGATAGCGGACTTCCGCTTCTCGCTGGTGCGCGGCAAGAGCATAGCTGATGTAAACGCTCCGGGCAGGATAGATTCTGGAAGGAGCGTGCAGAACGAGAGGCTGGTATCGGACGTGAGGGAGCTGGCGCTTGCCTCGAACCCTTCTGACGTTGACGTAATATTCATGAAAAAGCCGGCAGGCAGCATAGCCCTGAGCGACGACGTGCAGCCGTTCGGTCCGTCGGCCCCGCTGGAGAAGATGGACCTTCCCGAGCTGAAAATAGACAACAGGCTCGAACGCTGCCACAGCGACACCGACCTGAAGGCGCGGGACGCCGTTCTCATGCTGTACGAAAAAGGCGTGCCGATATCCAAAATACAGAAGTCTTTTTCTGTCGGGGCGTTCGGCATAGGCAAGAACAGGAGGTTCGTGCCAACGCGGTGGTCGATAACAGCCGTGGACAGCACGATAGGCGAGGCAATGATGGAGCGCACGCGGACGGAACCGCTGATAAGCGAATACCGGATATACGAGACAGAGAGCCTGGACAACCGCTGGATAGTGCTCATGCTTCCGCGCGAATGGTGCTACGAGCTGATAGAGGCGTGGTACCCTAAGACCATCTGGAACCCCACCGGGAGCAAGGTGGAGATGATGTCGGACCACGAGTTCTATGACGGCCGCAGCGAATACGCCGAGATAGGCGGCTGCTACTACGCGGCAAGGATGGCGGTCAACGAGCTGCTGACCGCCGAGCGAAGGCAGGCAGGGGCGGTGGTGCTCAGGGAGGCGCATGCCGGCTACATAATGCCCGTTGGCGTGTGGAATGTGCGGGAGAACGTCCGGCAGGCCTTGAAGGGAAAGCCACTTAAGTTCGCGTCGCTCGGCGAAGCGCTCGAGCACGTGAGGAAGAGGATGGACATACCCGTCAGCGACTGGATACGGCACAGCGCGGTGCTCCAGGACACAATAAAACAGAGGAAGATAACGGATTTCGTGATGAGATGATCGTGAAAGAAGTGCATGCGAAGAGCGTATTGAGCAAGAGCGGGCTGCCGGGGCTGGAGTACTCGCTCAACCCGTACAGGGGCTGCGGGCACGCGTGCACATACTGCTACGCGCCGTCGGTCCTGAGAGAGAAGAGGGAATGGGGCACGTTCGTCGATGTGAAAGCGAACGCGGCGGAAGTGCTCGAGAAGGAGCTGAAGAAGAACATGAAGGGGCTTGTGGGAATCGGTACTGTGACCGACCCTTATCAGCCGGCCGAGGCGAAGCACGAGATAACAAGGAAGTGCCTGCGGGCGCTGCTCGCATATGACTGGCCGGTGTCCATACAGACCAAGTCGGCGCTCGTCCTGCGGGACCTCCCGCTGATAAAGAAGTTCAGCAGCATAGAAGTAGGATTCACTGTGATAACCACGGACGACAGGCAGCGCAGGAAGTACGAGCCGTGCGCATCGCCCATACAGGCAAGGTTCGACAGCCTGCGCGCTCTCAGGGAGAACGGCATAAAGACCTGGATATTCATAGGCCCTATAATCCCCGGCGTATCGGACGCCGAGGCGATACTGAAGAAGGCGAAGGAGCTGGAAGTAGGCTGGGTGATGATAGACAAGCTCAGGCTCAAGCCCGGGCTCGGCGAGTTGAAGGAACTCGTGAAGGGCTACGACTGGGAGGCGGAAAAACAAAACATAATGGATACGGCGGCAAAGCTGAGGGTGAAATGCCTGCCGGCTTTCTAGGAAAAGCTTAAAATTGCGCCCGGCAATATCCTTTCATGGCGGCGCTTTCAAGGTCGGAGCTCAAGAGGGGCATGAGGAACTCCATAAGGGAGGGCATGCTCTCGGACGCTGGCTCGTCGATGCGCTCGAGCGACTTCATCACGGCCTTCGCTCTCTTCCTCGGCGCGGGCGCCGAGATAATAGGAATAGCCAGCGCGCTGCCGAGGTTGTTCAGGATATTCTCGCTGCTGTTCACAGGCAGGATAATGGGCATGTTCAAGAGCCTTAAAAAGGCCACGACATTGTTCGCCATCCTCTCGAGGGCGGTCTGGCTGCCGGTGCTGTTCGTGCCCTACATAGGGGCGCACGCGCTGCTGGCGCTGATACTGATGACATGCGCGGCAGCAGCGTTCTCCGAGGTGAGCGGGGCGATATGGACCTCCTGGATGTGCGACCTGGTGCCGGAGAAGGCCAGGGGAAGGTACTTCGGCAGGAGGAACATGATGACCATAGGGGCGTCGACAGCGGCCACCATGCTGGCCGGCTGGGTGCTCGGGCTGTACAACTCGGCCGAGGGCTTCATCCTGGTGTTCGGGGCCTCGATAGCGCTCTCCCTGGCGTCGAACTACTTCCTCAGCAAGGTGCCGGACGTCGAGGACAGGGAATGCTTCCAGAAGGTGAGGTTCAGCATGAAGAGGTTCGCAAGAGGCATAACCGAGCACAAGAACTACTCGAACTACGTGGTGCTGATGACGCTGCTCTACTTCTCCACCTCCCTGGTCGGGCCGTTCTTCGCCGTGCGCATGCTCCGCGACCTCGGGTTCGGGTACTTCTGGTTTTCGGCGGTGATAGCATCCGAGATATTGACCATGATGTTCGCCGAGCCCTACTGGGGGAGGATGAGCGACAGGTTCGGCGACAGGACAATAATGAAGCTCTCCTACATGATGATACCGGTAGTCCCGCTCCTGTGGATATTCGTGACCCAGCCCTGGCAGGGGATGGCCATAGGCGTGCTCTCGGGCTTCGCCTGGGCGGGCTTCGAGATATCGAGCTTCAACTACCTGCTGGCCTGCGCGCCGAAGAAGGGCCAGCCCGTGTTCATAGCGAACTACAAGGTGTTCTTCAACGTCGGCACGTTCCTCGGGCCGATTGCAGGAGGCCTGATGCTGGTGATGCTGGGCAGCGCGGAGTTCCTGGCGCTGAGCGGGATACAGATGCTGTTCCTAACTTCGTTCGCCCTGAGGGCGCTCTTCGCCGGCCTCACGCTGCCGAGGATAGGCGAGGTGAGGGTCCGGAGCAGCAAGCCTTTCCTGCAGCTGTTCATCAACTCGCTCACGATCTATCCCGCGTCGAGCGTCAGGCATGAGCTCGTTTACGTGGGCCGCTGCATGCACTGCTGGGAGAAGAAGGTGTTCAAAGGGGTCAGGGGCGCGGTCATTTAGCCGCGCTGGCTATCTCTATCACGTCGCGGTGCTTCAGCCTGTGCTCCCTGCCGACGCGTATCTTCGAACGCACGTCTATCGCGAAAAGGAAATTCTTCGCGAAATCCTCGTGTATCTTCCTTGCGAAGTCAAGCGCGGTCGAGCCGGGCGGAAGAAGGAAGCAGTCAGGAAGCACGTTGCCTTCCTTGTCCGCGAGCTTCGTCACTCCGCCGGGGAATACGGCCATGTACTTGAGCAGGCCGAAGACTGCGGCTTCGAGCGCCTCCTGCACTCCGGTGCTGCCGAGTTTCTGGAGCACGTTCTTCCTTATGTACTCCAGCGCCCCCCTTTGCTTTTCGTTCAGCGCTTCCGGCCTGAGAATCCTGAAGTCCTTGTCACCAGGCATGTAGTCTATAAGGCCTTTCTTCGCTGCCTCCTTGAGCGCGATTTCCGCGTCGCCGGAGCAGGGCACGAAGATGTAATCCGGGAACTGCTTTTTGAGGCGCTCGTAGTTCTCGAAAGCGCCCGGCAGGTCCATCTTGTTGCAGGCGATGAGCATCGGCTTTGTAGCGCGGCGCAGCTCTACCGCGAGCGCCTTCATCTGCGTTTCGCTCCATTCCGCGGGCCTGTCCTTGCTGAGGCCGAGCTTCCCTATGCTCGCCTCCACTATCGGCTCTGTGACCCGGAACGCGCCAAGCTGCTTTGCGAGAGCCTCCTCGATGTTCAGCTTGCTTGACTGGACCTGGCGCGCGAACTTCTCCCAACCCTTCCTAAGTATGCTGAGGTACCATAGGTCTATCTCCTCCTCGAGGAAGCGGACGTCCTTCGCAGGGTCGTAGCCTTCCGTGGCCTCGCCCTTCTCGTTTACCGTTCCGGACGCGTCGACGATGTGTATCAGGGCGTCGGCGCGGTTGAGGTCGTTAAGGAACTGGTTTCCGAGGCCCTTGCCCTCATGCGCACCGGGCACCAGCCCGGCGACATCCATCAGCTCCACGGGAACGAAGCGCGTGCCGTTCCTGCACCAGCCGAAGCGGGGGTTGCACTGGACCTTGAACTCCCTGTCGACGCACTCGACGCGCACGAAGCCCATGCCGTGGTTCGGCTTTATGGTCGTGAAGGGATATGCCGCGATGGCGACGTCTATGGAGGTGGCCGCCTTGAAGAAGGTAGACTTGCCGCATGACGGCTTCCCTACTATCCCTATGAGCATTCATTTCCCCCTCTTTCAGCCTATACCCTTCGGTTCCTGTCCGCCTGCAGGCGCGGGCGCAGGCGATCGCGCCGCTTCAGCGGGCGGCGCAAGGGTTATCTCCACCCTCTCCTTGCCCTTGCCAAGGCCGACGCGCTTCAGTTTGACCCCCCCTATCTCCTTCGTGTTCTTCACATGCAGGCCGCAGCAGGGCATCTTCATGACCTTCATGTCGGTCAGATGCTCTCCGAACACGAACTTCCACCAGCGCTTCCCCTTCTCATCCGGGTCGTCGTACACGCTTATCGCAAGGTCCTTGGAAATATGATAGTTGACAACGTCTTCCGTTTCCTTGAGAAACGGCTTTATGCTTTCCGGATATTCGAAGTCTATCCTCGCCTTTCTTGGCGAGACGTTCGAGCCTATGATCTTCGTGTCCTTCATCTTCGGCCCGAGGAACCCGAATACGAGGTGCGCGGCGGCGTGCAGCTTCATTATCGCGTAGCGCTTCTCCCAATCGAGCTCCAGCTTCACCTTGTCGCCCACGGAGAAGCCCGGCTCCCTCTCGAGCACGTGCCTTATGTCCTCCCCGTCCTTCTCGACCGCCGCGAGCGGTATTCCGCTTATCTTCCCGGAGTCGCTTTCCTGGCCTCCGGAAAAGGCGAAGAAGAGAGTCCTGTCGAGCCAGACGGACGCGCCTTCTATCTTGGTCACCTTGGCTTCGGCCTCCTTCATGTACGGGTCAGCGTAGAACAGCTTTTCAACCATGCAATCAACTCCGGATTCAATCTTTATATAACTTTTTCGGATATATATTAAACATGCAGACGCCCATTTGCGAGATATGCCTGAACTCCGACATCCTCTGCGGAGGGTGCCAGAAGAAGCTCGAGGAGGGAAAAATAACCAGCGACGAGGTCGAGATATCCAGGATGCTCTTCGGGATGAGCGAGAAGACCAAAAGCCTGAAGGACGCGAAGCTCAAGAAGGCCATGAACACCGAAGTGCTGCTCCTCATAGCAGGCAAGGGCGACGGAGCCAAGCTCGTTGGCAAGGCCGGCGCGGTGGTCAAGGCGCTCGCAAAGAAGTACGAGAAGCCCATCCGCGTCCTGGAGGAGTCGGACATAAGGACGTTCATCACGAACATGCTGCAGCCCGTCCCGATAGAGGGTATAAACACCGTGTTCGCCGGCGGCAAGGAGACCTTCAAGGTAAGGCTGCCGCTGAACCAGAAGAACAGGCTGCTCTTTTCTGAGGAGACCTTCAAGAAGGTCGTGAGCGAAGTATACGGCAGGCAGGCCGAGTTGGTTTTCGAATAAAATCTATATATGAAGGAACTGAAGATTAGTTATGCGAATAGCTGTAGTCGACAAGAAGCTGTGCAGGCCGGACAAGTGCTCGCTCGAGTGCGTGAACGTGTGCCCGCGCAACCGCGCAGGCGACAAGTGCGTGTGGGCGGAGGGCAGCGCCCGCATCGACGAGAACATCTGCATAGGCTGCGGGCTGTGCGTGAAGAAGTGCCCTTTCGGCGCAATATCGGTGATCAACACGCCGGAGCAGCTCAGGGAAAAGCCGGTGCACCGCTTCGGCCGGAACGGCTTCGCGCTGTTCAGGCTGCCCTATCCTGTGAAGGGCGAAGTAGTCGGGCTGCTCGGCCCGAACGGCGTGGGAAAGACCACGTCGCTGCATATCCTGAGCGGCGAAATAAAACCGAACCTCGGCACGGACGCTGCGGCGGGCATGAAGGAGCTCATATCGATATTCCGCGGCACGGAGATGCAGGCCTACCTGGAGGAGCTCGAAAGAAAAAAGATAAAGGCCGTCGTGAAGCCGCAGGTCATAGACATACTTTCCAATGTGAAGGGCACCGTCCGCGACGTGCTGAAGAAGCACGACGAGCGCGGGCTAATGGATGAGATTGCAAAGAGGCTCGGGCTCGAGCAGATACTCGACAGGGAGCTCTCGAAACTGTCCGGCGGGGAGCTGCAGCGCGTGGCGATAGCCATCGCAGCGAACAGGAAGGCGGACATCTACTACATAGACGAGCCCAGCTCGTACCTGGACGTGTTCCAGAGGATGCAGGCGGCAAAGCTGCTGAGAGAACTGGCGAAGGAGGCGTCGGTCGTGGTGGTGGAGCACGACCTGGCTACGCTAGATTTCCTTGCGGACAGGGTGCACATCTACTACGGAGCGCCCGGCGTTTTCGGCGTGGTCTCGAAGCCGTACTCGACGCGCGTCGGGATAAACGCGTTCCTAGACGGCTACATCAAGGAGGACAATGTCAGGATAAGGAGCGAGCCGATACACTTCGGCTCGGCCAAGCTGGAGACAGGCGCGAAGGGCAAGGTGTTCGCGGAATGGGGGGCGCTGGAGAAGGGCTTCAAGGGCTTCGCCCTGAGGGTTTCAGCGGGCAGCGTGAGGGAGGGCGAGATAATAGGCGTGCTCGGAGGCAATGCGCTCGGAAAGACGACGTTCGCGCGCATGCTCGCAGGCGAGATAAGGCCCGACAAGGGCGAGATAAAAGAGTCCGTGAAGATATCGTACAAGCCGCAGTACATCTCGAACGATTTCGACGGCACTGTCACGGAGCTGCTATCCACGGCGAAGAAGAACGTGCTGAGCGAGGAGTACAGGGCGGAGATACTGAGGCCGCTGCAGATAGAGCGCGTGCTCGAGCAGCCGGTCAAGAGCCTCTCGGGCGGGGAGCTGCAGCGCGTTGCAATAGCGCTCTGCCTCAGCCGCGAGGCGGACCTGTACCTGCTGGACGAGCCGTCGGCGTTCCTTGACTCGGAGCAGCGCCTGGCCGCAGCCAGGACGATAAGGAAGTTCTGCGAGCTCAAGGGATGCTCCGGGATGGTGATAGACCACGACCTGCTGTTCCTCTCGTACGTCTCGGACAGGGCTATGGTGTTCAGCGGAAAGCCGAGCGTCTCCGGTGAAGCCAGCCAAATGGGCCTGCAGGAAGGGTTCAACGCGTTCCTGAAGGAGGCGGGCGTCACTTTCAGGAAGGACCCGCAGACCAACAGGCCGAGGGCCAACAAGCCGGGCTCTCAGAAGGACGACGAGCAGAAGGCGGAAGGGAAGTACTTCTACGCGGAGTGAGCGCATGATAAGGCTCTAATGGCCGACGCTTCCGTACTTCTTGAGTCCGAACTTCCAGAAGCGGTGGGCTATGAAGACCATCACGCAGGCCACGAGCGGAGTGGCGTACGCGAGCCCCATGTTCATGCCCCTGCCCAGAAATATCTCCGCGGGATAGTAGCTGATGAACGCTATGGGGAAGAAGAACGTGAGGGCCCTCGCAACGAGGGGGTTGAATATGTCCAGCGGGTACTTGGCGAGCTCGGTGGTGCTGAAGAACAGGTTCGAGAACGCCCTGGCCCTCGTGAAGTGGAAGCTCATCGAGGCGAAGATGGTGTTGAGCGCCGTGAATATCACGACAGAGCTCGCGACCATCACGGCGAACAGCAGCGCCAAGGGAAGGGTCCAGGCGATGGCCAGCTGGGAGGAGGAGTAAACCAGCAGCAGCGAGCCTATGGCAAGGTCGCCGAAGCCGTCAAGGTCGAAGCCGCTGTAGAGCAGCTGGGTTATGGTGCTCATGGGCTTGAGCATCATCCTGTCGAAGTCGCCGGACCACACGGTCTGCTCGACTGACCAGGGCGTCATCCTCTGGAAGAGCACGTGCCACAGGCCCATGGAGAACGTCATGAAGCCGACTATGAACAGCACCTGGTACAGCGACCAGCCGTTTATCTCGGGAACATGCAGGAATATCACGAAGAACATGAGCACGGCGACGAAGAAAAGATAATCTGCAGGAACTGCGGGTTCGAGTTTTAATCCACCATGCACCTTTCCTTCCATTTCAGCTACTTGAAGCTCTTCCTGTACCACTTGGTCAAGCCGGCCTCGAACCTGTCGAGCGGCAGCCACAACACGGCGAAGCCCACGATAAGGCCGAGCACGGAACCTGCGAGGACGTCCGACGGATAGTGCACGCCAAGGTAGATCCTGCTCACCGCGGTGAGAACAGCGAACACGTACACGAGTATGTCCACGCCCTTGTGGAGCTTGGCGAAGATGACGGCGCCTGCGAACGCGTTGGTCGCGTGCGCAGAGGGGAAGCCGAAGCCAGCCTCGCAGGAGAGCACGCGGCCGGTGGGCCTCGGTATCGCGAAGAACTCCTTGAGGACGAGCGCTCCGATGTTCCCGAGCACGAGCATTATCGCTATGCCGAGGAAAGACTTCTTGTCCCTGTTCTTGATGAGCAGGAACAGCGCGAAGAATATCCAGAAGAATATGCTGCCGTAGTTGGTGACGGAGAGGAAGACGAAGTCCAGCGCAGGATGCGAGAGCCCGGTGTTTATCGCCGTGAAAATGGCCTGATCGAGTTCAGCGAGCATAGAAATAATAAGCACCGCCTTATAAAATACTTTCATGCCCAAGTGCTTCTACAAGGACATAAGGCTGGAGATGCCCGAAGGCGTTTACGAGCCGGCTGAGGACTCGGTCCTCGCGGCCGATTACCTGGCAGGGCTGCGGCCGAAGAAGGCGCTGGACATGGGCAGCGGCTCCGGCATACTCGCGATAGTCCTTGCGAAGAACGGGGCCGACGTCACTGCAGTGGACATAGACCCGCTTGCCGTGGAGGCGACGGCCAGGAACGCGGAAGCGAACGGGGTCAAGGTGAAGGTCGCGGAGTCGGACCTCTTCAGGAACGTGAAGGGCAAGTTCGACCTGATAGTCTTCAACGCGCCCTACATACGCGAGAAGAGGGGCGAAGGCAACAAGGCCTGGGCAGGCGGGGAGGGCCTGGAAATCATAAGGAGGTTCATCGCAGGCGCGCCGAAGCATCTGGAAAAGGGCGGCTATATTATGTTGGTCATAAGCTCATTGACCGGTCAGGACGAAGTGATGGGCATGCTCGGCAAGACCGGGCTGAAGGCCGGCGTGGTAGCGGAGAAGAAGGTGGCATGGGAAAAGCTGCTGCTGGTCGAGGCAAGGTTTTAAATTGGGGCCGCGAAAGTATATTATGCGCAAACTTGTCATCTGCTTCGCATTGGCGTTCGCGCTCCTTGCGCCGCTCGCCGCGGCCAAGACAGCGCTCTATGTCACGAAGGACAACTGCGCCAGGCTCACCTGCGATTGCCTGACCGGGAACGACAAGCTGTTCTGCGAAAGGGTAAGGTCGCTCGGATACGAAGTTATCATCAACACGGAAGGCGACGCCAGGGACAGCAGCTCGATATGGAAGGAGGACAGCAGGAAGGCGGACATGATATTCCTCGGCGATGCGAGCGATAGCGTGCTCAACAAGACGCAGAGCGCGTTCTGCGGGAACATAATCGCGTCCGGCAAGAAGATATTCGCGACAGGCAGCAACGCCTACATCGGGAACGAGACAACAGGCTGCGCGTTCAGGGCGGGCCTAGCGTCCTACTCCGACGAGGACAACGTGTGCACAGCCGACAACGTGTTCATAAGGTCGTCCAACTACGTCACCAAGATGTACAATCTCAACAGCATAGTCAAAGCCTACGCAACTGCGGCGCCCATGTACATCCACAGCGGCCCGACATGGATAGGAGTGCACTGCGACCCGCCCGGAAGCAAGTACCAGACCGAGACGTACTCGGTGATGAACCTCAATGACAAAGGCGCGTTCTGGGGCCTCGGGGATGCGGCCTCGCTCTCGCCTGAGGGCTGGCAGCTGTTCGACAGGGCGCTGATATACACGATGAACGACTCGGTCTGGAGCGTGGCGACCAAGACGATACCGGAGCACGTGAGCTCCGGCGAGAAGTTCATTGTGGCATCAAGAATCTATGACAGGGGGCAGCCCGTTACGACGGGCAATGTCACGCTCGCGATAAACGACAGGCCGAGCGGGAACATGGCATACAATCCGAACTCGGGGCAGTGGGAGATCACAAGCGAAGGGATAACTGCGGACAGCACGATAAGGGTGGTCGCGCTGGAAGGGGAGAGCCGGCTGAGCCTCAAGGCGGGCAACATAAGCGTCAGGATAATCTCCGGCAGCTACCAGCCCGGCAACTACACCCTGCGGGCCACGGCGTCTGAGGACGCGACCCTGACGTACAGGATATGGGACAGCAAGCTCGGGCTCAAGAGGGAAGGCGCGATGGCCAAGGAAGAGGGCTCCTACCAGGCCGTGGTCGCGATGGGCGACTGGGGCGATGTCATACTTGAGGTCGACGCAACCGCCAATGGAAAGGAGGGAGGGGCGATGAAGAAAGTGACCAAAGGAGAGGCGGTCGTCTTCGGAACGGGCTACAGGATAGCGCCGAAGGAATGGGTGGCATCGGCCACGAAGGAGACAACGACCGTCCAGAAGTTCAGGATAATTTCCATGAGCTCGGCAATCACGGGCCTCAACGTGAGGGTGGGCGGGAGCATCGGCGGCAGGCTCAGCGTGAACACGACGGGAATGAGCACAAGCCTGGCGCCCGGCGAGGAGACTTCCTTCACGGCGGAGATATCGACAAACTCCCTAGAGGAGGGCTATTACAGCGGCACGATGATAGTCGACAGCGAGCAGACCTATTACGTCATGCCTGTCAATTTCACGTACTCGAAGGTCGCGGGCGACTTTCTTGACGTTTCGCCGACAGAGTGGAGCGTGGTCGTCGGCGCAGGCCGGGAAGCGGCGGGCAAGTTCACGCTCAAAAACCTGGCGAACTTCCCGGCATCCGGAATCGGATACTCCTTCACAGGAGACCTTGCCGGCATGGCGACAGCGCCCGAAGAGCCGTACTATGTCCCGGGCCTGGGCACTGCCGAGGCCGTGATAAAAGTCAGCGGGCTCTCGGAAGGAGCGTACGAGGGCGGGATAACCATCACGAGCTCCGCAGGCACGGCCAAGATAAGGGCGGTCGTGCGCGTGACAAAGGATGTATTCTCATTGGCAGAACAGGCGCTCGGCGAGCTCGACGCGATCGACGCGTCGCTCGGCCAGATAGGCAGCCCGGCCCAGCTCGCCGGAAGGTCGCTGGACCTGCGCAACAGGCTGCGGCAGGCCGAGAATTACTGGAGCGCGGGCGAATTCGCAGCCGCCGAGGAGGCGTACAACTCTGCGGTCCCGGAGCTGGCGAAGCTGAAGGAGGACACGGACATAATGCTGCACCAGCCGCCCTACGGGCTGATAGCAGCGGCCGCGGCCGTCATGATAGCGATAGCAGCCGGCGCGCTCTTCCTCAGGAAGAGGGCAAAGAAAAAGCCGGAAGAGAAAAAAGAGGAGAAGTACGAGGCGCCCGAAGAGGGCGGCTACAGGAAGGAATTTTACTAGGTTTTTCGCATGCCGCTAAACGCAGGTGTGGAGTTCTTCAAGGCCCAGGAGAAGTACCTCAAGGCCAGGACAAGGGAGGAGAAGATAGCGGCCCTTGAGGAGATGCTTTCCGTCTGCCCGACGCACAAGGGGGCCGAGAACATGAGGGCCGAGCTCAGGGCCAAGCTCGCGAAGCTGAAAAGGGAGAAGCCGCCAAAATCGGCGAGGCGCACCTTTTCCCTCCCGAAGGAGGGCGACGCCCAGGTATGCATAATCGGGCCGACGCAATCTGGCAAGTCGACGCTGCTCTCCATACTGACGAACGCGAAGCCCGAGATATCGGACAGGCCATTCACGACGACGGAGCCGCAGGTCGGGATGATGGAGTGGAAGGGCGTCAGGATACAGCTGGTCGAGATACCGTCAACCTGCCAGTCAATCTACATGAACATCGCCCAGAACTCGGACGGCGTGATAATAGTATACGACGGCACGAAAGACGTCGCAAGGCAAAAGTGGGAGATGGACGAGGTGCTGGCGAGATTCAAGATCAGGAGGCCGTCCATAGAAGTGCTGGGCAAGAAAGCGATAAATTCCGAGGAGCTGAAGGAGAGCGTGTGGAAGATGCTGGGCCTGATAAGAATATACACCAAGGAGGCGGGGAAAGAGCCGTCGGCCAAGGCGCTCGTGCTGAAAAAAGGGGCGACTGTCAGGGACGCGGCGAACCGCATACACAAGGACTTTGTCAGGCTGTTCCAGTTCGCGAAGGTCTGGGGCAGGTCGGCCAAGCATCCGGGGGAGAAGGTGGGGCTCGACCACAGGCTCCAGGACGGGGACATTCTCGAGATAAGGGCGAAATAGCAAATCTTAAAATACGTGAGGAACGTATAATATTGCATGGACAGGGAAATAATACGCACAAGGGAGGATCTTGACATCTCGGGCGGATGGTACAAGGAGGTCGAGAAGTGCAAGATAAAGTCCAGGAACCTCCTGAACCAGCTCGTTGCGGTCGACCAGAGCACGTCAATCATCGTAGGGCACCTCACGGCAGCGGACATAGACAGGCTATGGAGGCTGAAATACCCGTACGTGAGGCTGGCGCTCACGAAACCGGTGAGGTTCAGGGCCGACGGCAGGTTCGACTTCAAGATGGGCGAGGAAGAGATGATATTCATCAACAAGCAGGACATGATAATGAGCAAGGAGGAGCTCTCGAACAGGCATCCGAACATATTCAAGGAGGTCCAGGCGAAGCTGATAAAGAACCAGTGGTGGTAAAGATGGCATTGAGGAACATAGCGCAGAGGGAGAAGGGCGAGCTGATGTGCCCGAGGTGCGGGCAGAAAATGCTGGTGATAGACGGGAGCTTCATCAAGTGGCTGACGTGCCCGTCGTGCAAGTACAGGAAGCTCGAGGAGAAGCCCGAGGAGAAGAAGGTGGCGGTGACGCCGATACTTGATTCGGGGCAGGAGCCCGTGAACTAGGCTTCCTATCTTTTTCTTCAGCATTCCCAAAAGGCGGAGGAAAAGCGGCATTAGGCAAACTTTTATAATGAAGCGCGCTGAATTATGCGTATGCTTGAAAACTATTCTGCGGCAGCAAGGAAAGTCCTGGGCGGCGCGGGCGTTGGCGACAAGCTGACCTTGGAGAAGGCGGGCACAATCTACGAAGGCGTGCTCATGCCCAGGATAAACGCAGGCGACAGGGACTGCATAGTCCTCAAGCTGAAAAACGGCTATAATCTGGGGATAAAAGCGGAGAAGGGGGTGAAGGTCTTGAAGAGCGAAAAGGCGAAGCCAAAGGAGAAGGCAAAGGAGATAATTTTGCCTTTCGATGCGAAAAAGCCGACAATAGCGATAATAGGCACAGGGGGGACGATAGCCAGCCGAGTCGATTACCAGACAGGAGGGGTTGTTCCGGTGAACAGCGCGGGCGACCTTGTGAACTCGATACCTGAGCTGAAGGGCATGGCTAACCTGAGATGCAGGGTGCTCTTCGAGATGTTCTCCGAGGACATGAACTTCTCGCACTATTCGGACATAGCCAAGGCCGTCGCCGACGAGATAAGGAAAGGATGCGACGGGGTGATAATAACGCACGGAACGGACACGATGCACTACACGGCTGCCGCGCTCTCGTTCGCCCTGCGGGAACTTCCGGTGCCGGTCGTGCTCGTGGGCTCGCAAAGGTCCGCGGACCGCGGCTCGAGCGACGCGGCCATGAACATGATATGCGCCGCGAACTTCATCATAAAGTCGGACTGGTCCGGCGTGGGGATATGCATGCACGGCACGCTATCGGACGACTACTGCCTTATACACGAGGGCACAAGGGTCAGGAAGATGCACAGCTCGCGCAGGGACGCGTTCCAGAGCGTGAACGCCACGCCGATAGCGAAGGTGCTGCTCGACGGCAGCGTGGAGATGCTGAGGAAGGAATACGCGAAGAAGGACAAGGCGCGCAAGCCGAAAGTGATAGAGAAATTCGAACGCAAGGTCGGCCTGCTGAAAATCTACCCCGGAATCGATCCGGCAATCTTCAGGGCGTTCTCAAAATTCAGAGGGGTGGTGCTCGAGGGCACCGGGCTCGGCCACGCGAGCATAACAGAAACCGACAAATATACCGCCCAGAACAGGAAGATATTCGAGGAGCTGAAGAAGCTTGCGAAGAAGAGCGTCGTCGTTATGTCGTCCCAATGCATAAGCGGCCGCGTCAACATGAGCGTCTATTCCACCGGCAGGCGCCTGCAGGAGATAGGAGTCGTCTCAGGCGAGGACATGACGCCCGAGGTCGCATTGGTGAAGCTCGCCTGGCTGCTGGCGAACGAGCCAAAGAAGGCGCGCGAACTCGTGGGCCAGAACCTTGCGGGCGAAATATCAAACAGAGGTGAAGTGACATTCTAGAGAACTTCTCCGGCGAGCTCGCGATCCTGGCAAGCATATTCGGGCCGCTGCTGGCCCTGGCATATTTCCCGCAGGCGCTCAAGATATGGAAAAGGAAGAGCGCGGAAGACATATCGCCGGCCATGTTCGGGACGGCCTTTCCCTGCCTGATAATATGGCTGCTCTACGGGCTGAGCATCAACAACTTTCCGCTGATAGCATCGAATGTCATAGCGGTGATAGGATGCGGCTCGATAATCTTGCTGTATTTCAAATACAAGAGAGGGTAGGATGAACTATCTGGAAATAGGGTTCAAATGCGGGATAGAGATACACAACCGCCTGGCAACAGGCGGGAAGCTGTTCTGCGGCTGCGCCGCGCGCTTTTCGCAGGAGCCGGCGAAGCTCGCGGTCAGAAGGAAGCTGCGCGCCGTGGCCGGCGAAATGGGCGAGGTGGACGTCGCGGCGGCGTTCGAGTACCTGAAGGACAAGACGTTCACCTACCATGCTTTTCCGAAGGAGTCGTGCCTTGTCGAACTGGACGACGAACCACCGCATAATATCAACGCGGAGGCCATGCTCGTTGCGCTGCAGGTGGCGAAGATGCTGCGGGCGAAGATACCGGACGAGATACACATCATGAGAAAAACCGTCGTGGACGGCTCGAACACGTCGGCTTTCCAGCGCACGGCGCTCGTTGGCGTGGACGGCGTTCTCGAGACTAGCAAGGGGCCGGTCGGCATAGCGAACATCTCGCTCGAGGAGGAATCCTGCGGAATAATAGGGGAGAAGGACGGAGATTTCCGTCTGGACAGGCTGGGGATACCGCTCATAGAGATAGGCACGCACGCCGACATAATCGACCCGGAGCATGCCCGCGAGGTCGCGGAGAAGCTCGGGATGATAGTGCGCTCCACAGGCAAGTCCCAGCGCGGCATAGGGGTGACGCGGCAGGACGTGAACGTCTCTGTGAAGGGCGGGGCCCGCGTCGAGATAAAGGGCTTCCAGGAGCTGGACATGATACCGAAGGTGATAGAGAAGGAGGTCGAGCGCCAGCTGGCGATGATAAAGGCCGGCAAGAAGCCGCAGGAGGAAACGCGGCTCGCGAAGGCAGACGGGACGACGGAATACATGAGGCCTTTGCCTGGAGGGGAAAGAATGTATCCCGAGACGGACGTGAGGCCGTTCGTGGTTACGCCCGGCATGCTTAGCGCGGTAAGGCTGCCAGAGACCTGGGAAGCGAAGAAGGAAAGGCTGGCAAAGCTGATGCCAGCCGACGTGGCCGAGCAGATAATCAAGAGCGAATACTTGGCGCTCTTTGAAGAACTGGCGAAAAAGCACGACCCCAAGGTCGTTGCTACGACATTGACATCGACGGTAAAGGACATGAGAAGGAAGGGCATACCCACCGATAATCTCGAGGACAGGCACTTCGAATCAATATTCTCGGCGCTTGCGAAAGGAGTGGTTTCGAAGGAGGCGCTCCCGGCGTTGATGGAGTTCTTTGCGCGCAAGCCAGAGGAGACGATGGAGAACGCACTGAAAGGCCTGGACCTGGGGATGATGAGCGACGACGTTCTCAGGAAGATAGTGCGCGAAGTGATAGCGAAGAACCCTGCGCATGCAAAGGCAAAGAACGTCGGGCCGCTCATGGGCGACGTGATGAAGCTCGCGCGCGGCAAGGCCGACGGCGCGAAGGTCGCGAAGATCCTGAAGGAGGAGCTGGGCTAAATATCGACAACGAACCTTTCCTGCTTTCTCTTCAGCTTTCCGTCAGGCATCATCTCTATGAATCCGCATTTCTGCATGAACGATATATACTTGCTGATGTTGGCAGGGTGTATTTTCAGCCTCCTTGCCATCTCTATCGGCGTGAACTTTCCATTGCTCATCTTCAGCATTTCCATCATGTGCTTGCTCTTCATCACTATT
>JAWABM010000008.1:0-28822 GCA_038999215.1 Candidatus Aenigmatarchaeota archaeon
ACAGGGACACGCCTCAGAAATGATTCAGAAGCCCTGCCTCATTTTTTATCCAGTACCTTTATCAGATGCCAGCCGAACTGGGTCCTTATCGGTCCTATGATTGCGCCCTTGTCGCCAGCAAAGGCCGCGTTCTCGAACTCCCTGACCATTCGGCCGCGCGTGAACCAGCCTAGGTCGCCCCCGCGCTTGCCGCTGGGGCACTGCGATTTCAGCTGCGCCATCTTCCCGAAGTCCGCCTTCCCGGACGTTATCTCGGCCAGTATCTGCTTTGCTTCCTGCTCCGTTCGCACAAGTATGTGAGCCGCATGCACTTCGCTTGCCATGAGAAGCATACGGCGCTTGGCATATTTAAAAACATCATTTTTAAGAACAGGGGAAAAACAAAAGTAAGTATGAAAAATCTATTAATCGCGGCATTGGTGCTTGCGCTGCTGGCGGTCCCGGCATTGGCAAAGGCCGATGCGGGCCAGGGCATGTCCGGCCAGCCCGAATCCAACGATACAGGGCAGTTCGGAGAGCAGCAGGGCGATGGGAGCGGTGCCGGCGAGCAAATTCAGGAGCAAGATAGGGAACAGCTGCAAGAGCAGGAGCAGGCTGGGAATGTGACCCGCCTTAGGGAAATGATAAGGGAAAGGGAGCAGGAGCTCAACATGAGTCTCAAGGAAGTGAGGCAGGAGATGCGCAGCGCTTATGAAAACCAGAACAGGGTGAGGGTTGCCGTGCATGCGCTGCTGTCTATGGAGAACCTGACGGGCGGCATAGGCAAGAACGTCTCTGCGATAGCGAAGGAATTCAACAATTCGGTGCAATCGACCTTGCGGGCCGAGGAGAAGATAGCCACAAGGAACGCCGTAATAAGGTTCCTGTTCGGCGGGGACGAGGCCGCGGCCAACGACCTCATAAACCAGACTGCCCAGAACAGCCTTAGGATAAGGGAGCTCGAGCAACTGAGGGACGAATGCGACTGCTCCGACGAGGTCAAGGCCGAATACGACAATCAGATACGGGTCTTGCAACAGGAGCAGGACAGGCTGAGGGCGCTTGCCCAGGAAGAGCTCGGCGCCAAGGGACTGTTCGGTTGGATGTTCAGGTGATTTTGTCCTTGCCGTGAGGCAGGGATAAATCCTTTTTCTTCCAGATATTTTCATGGCTTTCGCCACAGCTGGCATAGAGAAGGTCCTTGGCAGGGTGTTTGAGCTCGGCAAGGGCAAGGAGTATTCCGAGTTCCTTCCTGAGAGGTACCAGATGCTCTGGTCCACGATGCCGCCCGTAAGGAGGGCCGACCACGACCAGACGCTCAACTACAGCCAGGTCGATGAGAAGGGCTGGAAGGGCGACATAGAATTCAAGCCTGCGGAGCTCATCTGCAAGGCCGACCAGAGGGTGTACGGTCTCGGGCTTTGTCCGGATTGCAGGGAGCAGATGGAGGTCTGCCACGAGGCCGGCGATGCGAGGATACGCTGCTCGTCCGGCAGGCATGAGGACAAGCCTTTCAGGGGGAGGTGCGGCTGCGGCCATGCTCTCGAGTTCTACCTGATAGGCAACGAGCGCACAACCATCCGCGAATACATGGTCAGGATGATTCTGGGCGGAACGCACAGCATAAGGAGGCCGCACAAGAACAGGGACAGCAGGCAAAGGTCCAAAGAAGAAGGGATGGCGGCAACCTCGAACTTCGTGCAGGCAATCGGCAATTTCAGCGCCGACGTCAGCGACGTCCTCTGGAGGCTCGAGGCTCTCGGCGAGGTAAGGACCGTCGATGCTCCCATGCGCAGCGACGCCAGGTACGCGTTCAGCCTCACTGTGAAGGGCAGGGAAAGGCTGAAGCAGTTCTATGACACAAAGCTGGACCAGTTCTGCCTGCGCGAGCCTGTCGCCGAGTTCATGGAATGGGTGTTCGCGGACCTCACAGACATGCACGTCATAGAGGACTGCGACAGGAAGATAAGCGAGATCACCTACAAGGGCACGGAAACCCCGGTCTCCGAAAAGGTCGACGAATACCATCTTTATGACGTCCGCAGGCCCGAGATGGGACATGCCGAGAAGTACTACAAGGAGCTGTGCGAATGGGAGTAGGCTTCCGCGTCTGGAAAAGCGACATAAAGGGCTGGGAGTACTGCCCGTATTCGGTCTTCCTCAGGAGGATTAGGAAGGTCACGCCGCCAGTGACAAAGGAGCTCGTTTTCGCAAGGCTTGAGCACGACGCTGCCGTCGCCCTGCGCACGGCCGCCTATGATGCTGCGATTGAAAGGAAGGAAGGCCTTCCCAGGGCCGACCTTGCGGATCTTCCGTGCGGCTATTATGACCTGCCGGGCAAGCAGCCCGGCGCATTGGAAGCTTTCATATGGGAGCGTTTCCTGGAGAAGGCGGCTGACATCAAGAAGCGGAACCTCAAGGACATCCGCAGGCTGGGAATATTCCAGGATGAGGTGCTTCAGCACATTGCCGGCTTTGCATGGCCCTCGCTGAAAGGCGCCGCGGAAGTGGCGGTCCATGCAGCGAAAATCCGCCCCGAACCTTCATGCAGGATGGCGTACGAAACCGAAAGGAAGCTCTGCACTGATGATGGGAAAATAGGCGCCAGGGCCGATATAGTCCTTTATTATGATGCCCTGCCTGCTGTCATGGAGGTGAGGAGGGGCAGGCAGAAAAGGGCGCTGTACGCCGACGAGGAAGTCGAGCTGGCGGTGACGCAGCTGTGCGCCAGCGAGAGCCTGGGGCACTGTGAAGGCGTGGCCCTTGTTTGGGCTGACACGCAGGGCTGCCTGGAATACGACGGCAGCGGGAAGTTCGGTTATGTCAGGAAGGTGGCCGACGAGATAAGGGAGCTCACCTACACCTCGGCCGTGCCGAAGAGGAAGGACTGCGCAGGCTGCGTGCTTTACGGGCAGTGCGACAGCCGCGGCTAAGCCCGTTAACAAGGCCTAAAATCAAAAGCCTTGACTTTATTGCTGTCCAAACCGCGTAATGTTCTTAGAACTTCCTGTGCTTCTGGAAACAGTCTCTGCAATACACCGGCTTTCCTTCTGTCGGCTTGAACGGGACTTCGCAGTCCTTGCCGCACTCTGTGCACTTTGCCGGGTGCATTTCCCTAGGTCCTCCGAAGGACCTTCTTTCTCCGAATGGCATTTTTATTTCACCTTACTTTTTATTTCGCCCTTGCGGGCGCTACCGACTGTTGGTGTCCGCCTTTTATAAACACATCACCCTTCGCCAAGTTTATGGCCGGGCGCTCTTCCGGGCCATTGAAATATACCCCCAAATCCACAATCACGGCAGGCGCCGAAAGGAACGTTCTCACTGCAGCGTGGGCGTATAAGAATTTTATTCGGATTTTTGCATATTTTATCCAAGGGGCATGGCATGAAATATAGCAATTACGCGATAATAGGTTTGGTTCTCTTTTTCCTAGCCCCTGCCATAGCGCTCGCTTCTCCATACCCTTACGAGCTGCAAGGCGGGGCCACCACTAATGCTAACAGCACGCTGCCGATTGTCCCATTGGCGGCAGCGGGTGTTGCGCTTCTCGGCTGTTACGGCGCAGTCTGCTATCTTTCGAACGGTGAGACCTACTCGTATCCTGGTCCGGCGACAAAGCGCACCATAACAGATTGGGAGAGCCGCTATGGAGTGCTTGCCAATCCGGGCCCAGGTTATGATCCAGAGGCAAAGGACCCTGTAGTAGACTTCTTGATAGGCGGTTGCGTCTATGACAAGGATCCTGCTTGGTGTGCTTTCGATGTTGGTACCCTTGCATTGTCATTCATGCCTGCGGGTTGGATTGGCAAGGGCGGCAAGGTAGTGACGACCGGAACAAAGGTATTGAAAGGAGTTGATGAAGCAAAAGATGTAGTGAAGGTATCAAAGGCGGCATATACCTTCAGCGAATCCACTAAAATCGTTTCAAAGGAAGGCAACTTTTGGTATAAGATATTTAACAAGGAAGGCAGATTGCTGCAGCTTGACGCGCCCCATGGAACATATAATTTTTGGCACTGGAATTCTGAAATAATAGGGGTCGTTGATCACCTGCCTTTGGGTACTTCGATAAAAATAGGTGCGGCCACCATAGGCATAACCGAAAGGACTTATCGCATGGTGAACGGCAGGCCTGCGGAAATAGTCAAGACGGAAAGCGGTGCTTATTATGATTTGACGAACGAGCAGTGTATATTGCCTGATTGGATCGCCTCATCCAGCAATTCTACGTCCACCACTTCTTGTAGTATAGACAAACCCGTCAACGTTAATAATACCGCTGCTTCACTGGGCACTTCTAACAACTTGACGTGCTCTGTCACAAAGCCTCCTGCTCAATCGGGCAATTCCACCATCAACTGGATTACATCGGGTTCATCGTTCCTTTCGAACGTCTTAAAGCCGTCTGCGCCAAGCAACAATCTGGTGTGCAGCGCGCCCGCTCCAGGAAATTCGACGAGCATAACTAAGCCTTCGGCTCCGCAGTCCGGCGGATCCTCAGGCGGAAGTTGCGGAGGTTCATCTGGCGGCTCAGGAGGCGGTTTCTGGAGCAGCATATTCGGGGGCGGTTCAAGTGGAGGGTCTTCTGGCGGTAGTGGAGGGTATTGCGGATCAGGAGGCTCCGGAGGCGGTGGCACAAGCTCTGGCGGGTCCGGTGGAGGCAGTTCAGGCGGAAGCAGCGGCGGCTCTTCAGGCGGATCAAGCGGGGGCAGCTCGGGCGGCTCTTCAGGCGGTAGTTCTGGCGGATCCGGTGGTGGAAGTAGCGGAGGAAGCTCTGGTGGCAGTTGCGGTGGATCGTCTGGTGGAAGTTCCGGTGGTAGTTCGGGTGGAGGAAGTTCAGGCGGTAGTTCTGGCAGATCCGGTGGCGGAGGCTGTTTCCTCACGACTGCCATGTGCGGAGAGCTCGGCCTGCCAGACGACTGCGTTGAGCTCCAGACCCTCAGGCGCTTCAGGGACACTTATATGCTCGCTTCGCCAGAGCGCGTGGCGATGGTGAAGGAATACTATGCAAAGGCGCCCGCTGTTGTCGCAGCGCTGGCGGCGCTGCCGAACAGGAAGGAAATCTATGCTGAGATGAGGAGAACTTTCATCTTGCCGGCAGTAGAGGCTGTGAATGCAGGTGACAATGCGCTTGCGATGGAATTGTACGTGAAGGGCATATCCTTCGCGCTCGGCTTCCTTAACTAGAACCGATCCTTTCCCTTCTTTTTTCAGAAACATCGACTGGCCTCAATTCCAGATTTTTTACCAGTTTATCCTTTAGCGCCCTTTCATCTCTGCCCATCTTGTCTTCGACGAATGCTACAAGATCCTTGTCCATGTACAGCCAGGCCAGTCTGCTCTTCATTCTTCTTGTTGTTGTAAGGAGGGCGATGACTAAGGCCGCGGCCGATATTGCAAGGGATATTGCCGCCCATCTCAAAAGGTCTATGTATGTTAACAGCGAGAATAGGAATCCGCCTGACAGCAACACGGCAAAAAACGCAAGCGATACGAATGAGGATTGGACCAGGGCGCCTTTGGCCGTTTTCGCATCAAGTTCTGTGACGCCGGTCTTGGCGTGGAGCTCCCTTATGCCCCTTCTCACGTATGTGGCATAGACCCCAGAATTATAATGTTCGCTCAACAGTTCTTTTAGTTCCTTATGCCCTTTCCCGGAGCCGTATCTGTAGTAAGAAATTCCCATAAATATTATCTTTAAACGGAGAATTATTTAATAAAGTTTTAAGATAGATTTGCCTATATTATATACCTGAACAGGGCCATTAATTCCATATAGGATGAAAACATCCATATGGCGGTATACGGCAAAAAGGAGCCGTTTTATTCGTTTTTTGACGTTTAGGGGTATGTTTACTGCCGTTTGGCAGTAAATCTTTATAAGGCACGGATGACATGTTATGTAAAGCTGGTGGTAAACATCAAGTGCGATATCTGCAAAATATTGCTCACAGAGACCAACATAGGATTCGTGAGCAGGCCGTTGAAGGGAAAGCGCGTTCAGGTTTGCAGAAGGTGCCATAACCACAGCAAGAAGAGGAACAGGGACAGGAAGCTCAGCGACTCCTGGACTTTGGTCTGAGGCAAGGCACCCCTTTTCTGTTTTTTCCCGTCCCAGCTTTGGCTATGTTAAATTTGCGGAAAGAGGAAACAAAAAGGTTCCCTATTTCTTGCACGCGAGGTGATGACCCTTGACGACCTTCCAGAGCTTCTTGGTCATCTCCGACGGGCCCATGTCCTTCGTTCCGAAGACCTGCCCCAAGGTCATGTGCTTGACTTTTGTGAAGTTCACGCAATATCCGCCAAAGGCCTTTTTCTTTTTCTTGAATATCTTGTGTAAGACCATGATGATTTTTGTGCGGCCCGCCATATAAAGTAAAGCTTTAAGCGGTGCGCCTGCTTTACATTCCTTATGTTGGAGTACATCATTATCGCCACCGTGCTTTCGGGTCTGCTCGGCCTGGCCGGAGGCGTGCTTCTTCTATTCAGAAAATCCTTCGCCGTGCGACTCTCGCCTTTCCTTGTAAGCTACGCCGCAGGCGCGCTTTTCGCATCCGCGTTTTTATGCCTGATGCCTGAGGCGCTCGCTCTTAATTCCTCCGCAACGATATTCAGCTCCATGCTCGGTGGCGTGCTGGTGTTTTATTTCATGGAGAGGTTCCTCCACTGGTATCATCACCACGAGTGCGGGGACGAGCGTTGCGAGTGCAGGGCAAGCTCCTTCAGCTACATGCTCGTTGTCGGTGACAGCACACATAATTTCGTGGACGGAGTGATAATAGCCTCAACTTTCCTGGGGGACTTCGCTCTCGGCGTCGTCACAGCGGTTGCCGTGCTCATTCACGAGATACCGCAGGAGATAGGCGACTTCGGCGCAATGCTGCACGGAGGCATGGGAAAAAAGGGCGTGCTGCTCTACAACATCGCCTCGGCGTTAGTATCCGTCGTGGGGGCAATCCTGGCGTACTTTTTCTTCATGTCTGTTGAGGCGCTGCTGCCTTTCATACTCGCTTTCGCGGCAGGCGGATTCATATACATAGCCGGTACTGACCTGTTACCTGAGACGCACAAAGAGAAGAAGTTCCAGCTTTCGCTCATGCACGCGCTTGCTCTTGTGGTCGGTGTTCTGACAATCTGGTTTGTAGAGTATATGGTATAGGGTGGCACTCAAGGTAGTACGGGCACGCCTGCGGGCATGCCGGCGGCATCCCCGGGTCCTTTTCTCTGGCCACTATCTCCGTCTTCGCCCTGAGAAGGTCGATGAATTCCTTCCTCATCTCCGCGGTTATAAGGTGTGGCTTCTTCTTGACCGAGGGTATCGGCAGGTGCGGCCTGAACGTCGGGTATACGATGCAGCCTATGTTGACAGGCTCGGAATGTTCTGCCTCGTAGGCGAGCGCATAGCCGGTCGTCGTCATGAGGTGGAACCTGTGCGATTTCCCTGTCTTCATGTCGAATATGACAGCTTGTGGCACCATCAGGGCATCTATGCTGAGCTGGCTGCTCAGGCCTATCCTGCTGCCGTCCAGCTTCTGTTCCACGGCGAGCGGTATTGCCTTGGAGACCAGGCTGTCCCTGTTGATGTTGGGGAACCTGCTCATCACCATGTCCACGTTAGCCGCTATCTGCATGGACTCGAAGTTCCACAGCTTTAGCATGTTGTATTTTATCATCGCCACGTCCTCTTCATGCATGCCTGCGCGCTCGATGTCTTTCCTCGCGCCATATACAAGTTCGAGCACCTTTCTCTTCCCGGCGCCCTGCATGTGGTTGAGCAGGTTGAAGTTCGGCGTTATCCCTGTCGTGTAGATGTATTCCTTGGCTGTCGGTACTATCTCCGCGAGCGTCTCATGATAGAGCCTTCCTTCCATCATCGCCGGAGTGGGCAGAGGTTTCACGCCTTTGACGTAAGAGAGGTAAACATCCCTGCATGTAGGGCAGTATTTGCCCGCGACCATCCAGACGGGCAGGTTTATCTCGTAGTGCGTCGGCTCCAGGTTCCATCCCCTGAGCTCGTCGGGTATCTGCAGCTCCTGCGCTTTCCTCAGGTGGAAGCCAAGGAACGATTCTACCGACTCGCCGAAGACGTAGTACATGTAGAAATTAGCGCTTCGCCCAAATATATTGGTTTAGCCGTAGTTCAGGTTGCCCAGATATCCCTTCTTTTTCAGCCAGTTCGCCTGCGCCCTCGTATACTTCCACTCGATATCCGCCCGCTCGTGCGACTGCACTTTCCATGGCGTGACCATCACGAGGTCACCGTTCCTCACCCACAGCTTCTTCCTCATGCTTCCCGGTATCCTACAGATTCTTGTCAGGCCGTCCCCGCATTCTACCCTGAGCCTGCTTGCCCCGAGCATCTCTATGACGACCCCGAGGAGCTCGCCCTCCTTCGGGATGCGCGTTCGCGCTATCTCCTCCTCCTCGGTGGGCTTTTCCCTTACGTACATGTATCCACATTACAGAGGCAGATATAAAAACCTTTGCAGAAATCAGATTCTTACCGAGTAGACGTTCCGGTAGACGTCCTCGTTTTCCTTCTTGGTCACGAGTATGAAGCTCTCCTTCACTTCCGCCCCGAACTCCTCCTTCGCAGCCTTCGCCACCGCCTTCGCGGCCTTCTTGCTGCCTATGAGGAAATCGGTCCCTTCCTTCCTCTCCTCGACGCGGAAGAACGCCATCGGGTCGTTTTCTTTCTTCCTGAGCTGGTCCGCTATGAACTCCTTTACCTGTTGCGCCCTCAATCGCGATTCGAGGCTCTTCCATCTCAGCTGTACGACCGCCTCATAGTAGTTGCCCAGCCTGCGCGAGCAGACAGGGCATGTGATCCTGTTGAAATTGACGCGCACCTCGTGCAGCTCTGTCTTCGCCTTGTCGCTTCCGCGCGGGTATCCGCCAAGCTGTATGACGAATTTTCCGCCCTCCTCCCTGGCGCGGAACTCCATCACCTTTCCTTTGACCTTGGCCTTCTTCAGCAGCAGCTTCGGCTCCCATGCGGCCCATTTGCCCGCCGTCTTCGCCATGCCGCATTTGCTGCATCTGGTTATCTCTATCTTCGCCGGGAAGGCGGCTATCTCGGCTTCCTTCTCAAGGCAGGCCGCGCATTTCCCTCCCGTCAGTTCGGCGGTCTTCTTTCCGCACTTGAAGCAGAACGTGTTTGCCATGTGAACATTTTCAGCGCGGCCCTTAAATCCTTTTGCACCGCGCTAGTATTCTCCCATGTCGGACGGGGGCATCCCTCCCGGCGCTCCGCCTTCGCCGCCCTTGCTGAGCTTGCCTGCGGCTATGACGTCGTCTATGCGGAGCACCATCTCTGTCGCTTCGGCCGCCGACTTTATCGCCTGGGTCTTTATCTTCAGCGGCTCGATGACGCCCATCTGCATCATGTCAACCACTTTCCCGGTGAACACATCCACTCCGGCGGTCGTCTTCCCGGCCTCGTGCGCGGACCTCAGCGCGACGATTATGTCTATCGGGTCTATGCCTGCGTTCTCCGCGAGCGTCTTCGGTACGACTTCCATCGCCTCCGCGAACGCGAGTATCGCCAGCTGCTCTCTTCCTGAATAGTGCTGCGCAAAGTCCCTCAGCCCCTTGGCAACAGCCTCTTCAGGCGCGCCGCCTCCGGCTACGACCTTGCCGACCTCGAGCGACGATGCCACTCCGCCGAGCGCGTCCTCCATTGCCCTGTCCACTTCCTGGACAACGTGCTCCGTTCCGCCCCTTATGAGAATCGAGACGGCTTTGGGATTCAGGCATTCCCTCACGAATATCATCTCCTCGCCCGCTATCTTCTTCTCCTCGACCAGGCCGGCCTTTCCGAGGTCGGACTTTGCTATGTCATTGATGTTCGAGACCACGCGCGCTCCGGTGGCCTTCGCGAGCTTCTCCATGTCGGACTTCTTCACCCTGCGAGCAGACATTATCCCCTTCTTCGCGAGGTAGTGCTGCGCAACGTCGTCTATTCCCTTCTGGCAGAAGAGGACGTTGCAGCCAGAAGCAGCGATCTTCTCGACCATGTTCTTCAGCATCGCCTCCTGCTGCCCGAGGAACTTCTCCATCTGCTCGGGCGAGGTTATCTGTATCTGCGCGTCGATTTCGGTCTTTTCTATCTCCATGGACGCGTCCAGCAGCAGTATGTTAGCGTCCTTTAGCTTCTTCGGCATCCCAGAGTGCACGACTTCCTTGTCGATTATCAGGCCCTTTATCAGCTCGGTGTCTTCGATGCTCCCGCCCTGCTTCTTCTCCACCTTTATGTTTTCCAGGTCCACTTCGCCGCCGGTGTAGACCGACTTGACCGCCTCGACGGCTATGTTCGCCAGGTGATCGCTCGCTTTTTCCGCGGACTTGCCCGTCATCGCGGTTATAGCTATCTTCTTCAGCGTGTCCACGTCGCTCAACGTCACCTTCTTGGCTATGCCGTCCAGTATCTCGAGCGACTTCTCCTTCGCGAGCTTGAAGCCCTTGTTTATCACGGTGGAGTGTATGTTCTGCTCTATCAGGCCTTCGGCCTTCTTGAGAAGCTCGCCCGCGATTATGGTCGCGGTGGTCGTTCCGTCGCCCACCTCCTCGTTCTGGGTCTTCGCGACCTCGACTATCATCTTCGCAGCCGGATGCTCTATGTTCATCTCCTCGAGAATTGTGACCCCGTCGTTGGTTATCACGATGTCGCCCAGCGAGTCCACGAGCATCTTGTCCATGCCCTTGGGCCCCAGCGTCGTGCGCACCGCGTCGGCCACGGCCTTTGCCGCGGCTATGTTTGCCAGCTGCGCGTTCTTTCCCATCGTTCTCAACGCGCCTTCCGGCAGTATGAAAATCGGCTGTCCTCCCGCCTGTGCAGGGTTGTTCATCGATATCTACCTCCTTGATATTATTTATTATTGTAAAAAATATGTGTATGCAAGTATATTTAAACCCATACTATCGCGCGCCGAAAAGAGGACTCAGCCCAATACGCGTTTGGCTCCCTTGAGGTCGTTTACCTTGAAGGCTATCTCACTCACGCCGTTTTCCTTGTTTAGGAGGAATATGGACTCTATGTCTATGTTCAGCTTTGCCAGCCCCCTTGCCAGCTTCGCCAGCTCGCCCGGTTCGTCCCTGAGCCTTACAGGAACGATTTCATATTCCGAGAAGTTCAGGTTTGCGGCCTTGAGCACGTCCCTCGTCCCGACCTCGTCGTCGGTTATGAATTTCAGTACGCCCAAATCGCCACGTAGCTCGCTCGAGATGGCCTTGATGTTTATTCCCGTGCCTGCCAGCACGTCGCATACCGACGCGAGCGCGCCTATCTTGTTATTTATTCTTACTTCGAACTGCCTCATGACAACTGGCTCAATACCTTTGCCGCCGCTCCGATGTCGCTGACCTGCAGAGCCACCTCGGTCTCCTTCCTTACAGGGTCCTTCCCGAGGAGGTATACGCTCCTGATGTTGATCTTTTGGTTTGCAAGCACCCTGGTTATCTTCGCGAGCTCCCCCGGCCTGTCCAGCAGCTTCAACGCCATTATGTCGTTCTCCGCGAAGAGCAGCTTCGCCTTGCTGAGTGCGTTGCGGGTGGTGACCTCATCCCCCGTGACTATCTTCACTGTGCCATTTCCGTTGGTCGTTATCGCCCTTATGTTTATCGCGTTCAACGACAGTATTTCGCAAAGGTCGGCAAGACTTCCGACCCTGTCCTCGATCTCTATGTCGAACTGCTTCAACCTTCCAGACATTATCCTTCTCACCAAACCACCCCTCCGAGAAATTGCTTTCTCACATAGAATATTTGACAAATGATTATTTATACTTTCGGCTTTTCTTCGCCAGCCTGAAAAGCGACTTGCTACTCATTTCAGCGAGTTCTTTTCTGCGCACGACCGGAATGTCATAGTCCTTCTCCTTCGCCCTTTCGGTTATTATCACAGCCGGCTTCTCCGCCACGCCGATGAACTGCCCGAGCTTCTCCGCGCGCTCCTTCAGCTTCCTCTCCTTTCCCTCCACATCAGATATCAGCAGCGCCTCCTTCCTAGCGAATATGTCCGCAGGCGCCTGCTTGACGAAGCTTATGTTGAAGCCGAGCTTTCTCAGGTCCGCGCCGACCTTCTTTTCAAGCTCGTCCGAGGGCTTGCTGCGGAGCGCCTTGCCGGTGATTTCCGGCTCAACGCCCTTCACAAGCTTCTTCTGCAGTATCTCTTCCAGCCTCTGCGCTATCGACAGGAGCATCTTCAGATTGCGCGCCTCGTGCTCGTAGATTGCTTTCTTGCTCACCCCAACGAGCTCGGCCAGCTCCATCTGCGTCATTCCGCGCCTCTTCCTGGTTTCCCTCATCGCCTCCTTGTCCACATGCACGAACAGCCCTCCGCGCTGCCTGTATATCTCCGGGAATATTCCCTCCGATACGAACAGCCTGAATGTTTCGAAGCAGACCGCTGGTATGCCGAACCTCTCGTACACCACGCCCTGCTCCAGCTTTTCGCGCGTGGTGTTCTTGCCTATCAGGAAGGCTGATGCGCCGATGCTGCGGCTGAGCGTTGTCAGGTTGCTCGCCTGCTCCTCTGAGAACGAGTCTATGTTCTGCAGGATCTTGAGGAACAGCAGCTTCTCCCGCTTCGCGGCTAGGTCGAAGCAGCCCCTGTACGCGCAGTAAGCGTAGCCTTCGTTCTGCAGGAGCTTCTCGATATCTGCAAGCAGGCCTTCCTTTAGCATACTTTTAAATTGCTCGCACTAACAATAAAAAAGCATGGGCGGGTAGCTTAGCCTGGTCAGAGCGCCGGTCTTATAAAGCGCGTTTTCAGCGCTTTTGTTGGCAACGCTCGTAAAAACCGGAGGTCAGGAGTCCAAATCTCCTCCCGCCCACCACGTTTTTTAATATGCTTCCACAAATCCTATCATGGCGGAATGCAAGAGCTGCGGCATGCCGATGGCCGATGCGAAGCAGCATGGCGCTGGAGACGGGAAGAACCCTTACTGCATCTACTGCACCGACAACAAGGGCAAGCTAAAGCCGCGCGCCGAGATAAGGGCGGCGATGGTCACGCTGCTTCTCAGGAAGAAGAAGATGGACGTCGAGCAGGCCGAACGGGCAATCGATGCCTATATGGCGAAGATGCCGGCGTGGAAGAAAAGAAAATGATTCAGCCGTGGTACATGGTTTCGACTTCAGTCCTCTTCTTGCTCGTCCAGCCCTCTGAGATGGTCGTGAACGAGTCCACGAGCACGGCCCTGTTTTCCTCCCAGAAATCCTTCACATCCGAGACCCAGTCGGCCGCGTCCTTCTCGGAAAAATTGACGGTGATGGCGTTGGCCTTCCAGATGAGGGATTGCATCTTTTTGTACAGCTCGAAAATATCATCCTTCTGCTTCTGGGAAAGCATCCTCCTTTCGTAATAACAGCAGAAGTTCTCAGCGCCGGAGATTATGGGCTCGATTTTTGCCAGTATGCTCTCGAATTTCTCGGCTATGCAGTTCTTGACCTGCGAGATGACCGGCCCGTCCTCCTCAATCTTGACGTCGAAATTTTTCCTGAGCCAGTCCCAAGGCGGCAGGCTTTTGTATTTCCTTTTGAGCTTCTCGTACTCCTTGTTGGCTGCCATGATAAAACTTGTGAGCAAAAGTTAATAAACTTACCTTGCCATGTTTGTTTGCAAGGGCCGGTGGTCTAGCGGCATGACGTTACCCTGACACGGTAAAGGTCGGGAGTTCAAATCTCCCCTGGCCCACCATATGTGATCTTATGGAAGTGGAGACCAAGTTCAAGACCGACGATTTGGAAGGCCTGAAGAAAAAACTGGTGAAAATGGGCGCAAAATTCTCTTCGCCGGTGAGCCAGGTCGACGATTATTACAGGTTCAAAGGCGGGGAGCTCGACCCTCAGGGCCCAGGATCCGTTCTGATAAGGATAAGAAGGCAGGGAAGCAAGGCATTCCTTACGACGAAGGAGCTTACCTCAAGGGCCGGCGTCTGGGTGGAGCATGAGTCCGAGATTGCCGACCCCGCCGAAACGGAAGAGATGCTGAAGCAGCTCGGCCTCGCAAAGGTCTTCTCCATAACGAAGGCCAGGGCGTGCGGAAAACTAGGCGAGTACGGCCTCTGCCTCGACAGGATAAAGGAGCTCGGCGACTACCTCGAAGTGGAGGTGATATCCGGCGACGCAGAAGGCGCGAAGAAAAAAATAATGAGTCTCATGGGGAAGCTGGGCATAGCCGAAAAAGACGTGGAGCACAGGGGATATGCGGCGATAATTTTCCAGGGCATGGGCGTCAAGTACGAAAGGGGCAGCGGTTGAACATGAAAGCCGTCGCCGATCTCCATATACATTCGCATTATTCCAGGGCTGTCAGCGAGAACATGAACATCGAAACGCTCGATAAGTACGCGAAGATAAAGGGGCTGGACGTGCTCGGAACAGGCGACTTCACGCATCCGAAATGGTTCGCTGAGATGAAAACGCTGCTCAGGGAGCGCGAAGGCACGGGCCTTTACGAGTACAGGAACGGCACGCTCTTTATGCTCACTACCGAAGTGTCGCTCATCTACAACCAGGACGGAAGGCTGAGGAAGGTGCACAACGTCATTCTTGCGCCGTCCTTCGAGGTCGCCGGCCAGATAAACGAGTGGCTCGCCACAAAGGGCAATTTGGAGGCCGACGGCCGCCCGATTTTCGGCAAGATCGCCTGCCCGGAGCTTGTTGAGAAGTGTATGAGCATCTCTAAGGACATAATGGTGATTCCTGCGCACGCCTGGACTCCCTGGTTCTCGCTCTTCGGCTCGAACTCGGGCTTTGACAGGATAAAGGACTGCTTCGGAGACCAGCTAAACCATGTTCATGCCATCGAGACCGGCCTGTCCAGCGACCCTGCGATGAACTGGAGGCTCAGCCAGCTGGACAACGTCGCGCTGGTCTCGAACAGCGACTGCCATTCCTACTGGCCATGGCGCCTCGGCCGCGAGGCCAATGTTTTTGAACTGAAGGAGATAACGTATTGGGGAATCATAGATGCGATAAAGGCAAAGGACCCCAGCAAGTTCCTGTACACTATAGAGACAGACCCTTCATACGGAAAGTACCATTGGGACGGCCACCGCGCCTGCAACGTCTGCCTTGGCCCGAAGGAATCGAGGAAATACAAGGGCATCTGCCCTGTCTGCGGGCGTCAGCTTACGATAGGCGTGCTCAACCGGGTGGAGGAGCTTGCGGACAGGCCCGAGGGCTTCGTACCGAAGAACGCGATACCGTTCAAATCAATATTGCCGCTGTCCGAGATATTGGCCGCTCTTTTCGATTCCGGCGTGGCCACAAAAGCTGTCCAGGAAAAGTCGAACAGGCTTATCGCGGAGTTCGGCTCGGAGCTGAACGTGCTTCTGGAGGCGCCACAGACCAAGCTCGCTGAGATCGCTGGAGAGAAGGTCGCGCGGGCGCTGATGATGAATAGGGAGGGCAGAGTGCGCGTCCAGCCAGGGTATGACGGCGAGTACGGCCGGCCGCTCTTTGATGAGAAAGAGATGGCTAAGCCGTCGAATCCTCAGAAAAGGCTCGCGGAGTTCTAGCGCCCTGTCACGGTTATCGTTGTCTGCGCCTCTATCATGTACCCGTAGTAGGCGGTTATAGACACGGGATAGAGCTGCTTCGCAGCAGGCTTGTTCACGGTCACGTCGCAGATAGCGGTGGCCTTCCCGCCTATCAGCTCGATATTCCTGTAGCAGCTTTTGTCCTTTATCTCCAGCCCGGGCGGCAAAGTGATGTCGAGGTCGACCACGTTCCTTTGCGTGTCCGCCAAGTTAAGATTGGATGCAGTCACCGTGCTGTTCTTGTAGACCTGGCCGGTGTCGGCGTTTGTGAGCACAATGTAGAGGCTGAACTCCTCCTTGGCGAGCTCTATCTGCGGCGGGTTAGGTGACACAGAAACGCTTATTTCCACAGGCCCCCTGCTCGAGGTGAAGCTGGCTGTGTCAGTCACTTCTTCCCCGTACGGGTACACCGGTATGACGCCGTTCGACTTCGTGGTGTAATCATAATATACTCTCCCTATTATCGTATCCGTCCTCGGAATGCCCCTCGGAAGGACCGGAGCGGTGGCTCTCCATCTGAACTGATAAATGTCTGCCGGCCTGCCCGTCGCTGGGTCCGCGTTCTTCAGGTCCTTCGGATATGCCTGGGCTGCGGGCTTGTCAAGCGTCCAGTCCGTCGGTATTATGAGAAGCGCTGCCCCATAGGAGGCGCCCACTGTCGATTCGCCCTTGTTCTCGACGTCAAGCATCAGGGTCGATGCCTGCTGGCTTCTCAGCTCAGAGGCCGCGGTCGAGAAGCATGTTATTGAAAGGCCGTCCACGGTGTTTGTAACGCAGCCTCCTGCCGGCGTCGTCGGTTCCTGCCCGACGCAGCCCGCAACCAGCACCGCCATGACGACCAAAGGAAGCGTCCATTTGTTCATTGGTATCACACCATTAATTATTCTGGTTTCATATATAAATATGTTCACAGGCAGTCCATGCAGAAGTTCGCTATAGCGCCTATTATTGCGAGGATTGCCAGGAAAATGACCCAGTAGCGCCTTTCCTTGAACACTTTTTCCGAGGTGTATATCACGAAGCCGGTCCAGACTGCGAAGAACGAGGCCAGCGGAACAACGGGCGAATAGACCAGCTTGAACATGTCGTATCCGAGCATCCAAAGCCCCCATTCCAGCCCGCTCCATGAGGCGAGAAGGAACGCCAGGGAGGCGATGTAAAGGTCCTTCCTCTTCTTGTCGATAGAATAGGTCATCAGAATGCATGCCATTATGCCTGCAAGGAGCGCGTATGTGAAGCCCGCCAGTTCGACGCCCATTCTCACACCTTCAGTATGTTCACGTTGAAGTAGCTGTCAATCTCGTACCCGTACAGCGCCTCTATTATCATGACCCTGCTGTCCACTATCTGGCCGGCTTTTGTCCTTACCTCGCACGTCGACCTCGACGCCTTCTTGTTTATGAAGCTCTTCTGCTTGTTGAGCGCCAGCGCGCCCCCGCTCAGCGCATAATCGTCGCAACCGACCAGCTCCAGATTGCCGGGCAGCTTTATCTTGACATCGCCCGGCTGCAGGTTCCTTATTATTCCTGTGCCGTCGTCCGCGTAATCGAGGTACATCCTTATCGTTGCCTGCTCGATGAGCGGCTGGTCCTGCGAGAACGACACGTCTATCCGCAGCGGGTTCGTGGTCCTGTAGCTCGCAACAGCTATGTCCTTCCTCGTGCCCTGCTGCTCCCTCTCGAACCACTCCGCCTCTGTCAAGGTGACGATGCCCTGGCTGAGCGTCATGTTCGAAGTGTACGCGGTCTTGAACCTGACAGTGCATTTGTCCACCTGCGTCTGGCCCATTGTCCAAGTAGTTTCGTATGCCTTTGTCCTGTTTGCGAGCATCAGACCTTCCTTGAATTCGTCGCTGTTCTTGGGTGCGAACAACCCTCCGCACCTGTCGTAGAAGACTATGTCCATGTTGTTTATGTCCACGGCCGGCGTCACGAGCAGGTGCAGGTTGAAGTCCCTGTCGGGCCTTGCGAATTCCGGCATCTCTGCCCTTATGCTTATGTCCTCGACTCCGCCGCCCACGACGTCTATCCTGAGCACCTCTTGTATGACGTTGTTGCCCTGGCCTGTGCAGCCGCTCGCTATGATTACCAAGGCCGCGGCCAAAACGAGGATTTTGGCTTTCATAAGAATCATGGGATTATGTCAACGCTTATGCCGTCGTTTATCACGTAGGTATAGTCCATCCTTCCGGTTATGAAGAACGATCTCTCTTCGACGACCGCGGGCGCGATGAACTTGCACCTGTAGTTCGACGTCGAGCCTTTCACTAGCGGAAGCTCAATGCTGTTCGTGTAGGTGCGCTTGCCGTTCGAGACGCCCGCATCATAGAATTCCACCCCGCAGCCGTCCTGCGTGGCAACGAACTCCTCGGGCACGGTTATCTGCAGCGTATTCGCTGGTATCTTCACGTAGTTCCCTATGCCCCTGTCGCTGATTTTCACGTCGAAGACCAGCTCGTCGCCCTCCCTTACAGGAAGGCTCGTGGCATGCTCGAAGCTTATCGCTATCGGACCTGCGCCGATTGTCTGCGTCGGCGTGAACGTCGGAGTCTGCCCCGATCTCTGCAATGCGCTGAGCCTGCTCTGCGAGATCACCGACGTGTCCGTTGTTGTTATCGCGAAGCTGTCATAGGAGACCGTGTATTTGAAGTCGCATCTCGAGGCTATGCCGCCTATCTCAGCCTTTGACGGGGCCTTGCCGCCTATCTCTATGAATCTTTCCGACCCTGACGGCAGCCTGCTCTCGTTGAGAAGCATGTACGAATTGGCCTTGGCAACGCTCTGCCCGCCTATCGCGTTCACAACGCATGCGGCCGGTCCCCAGTCGTAGAGCCTTATCATGACGTTCTTGGCGTCCTCTGTGGCGTGCACGTTCTGCGCCACGAAGCTGATGTCGAAGCTCCCGCCCGCGCTCACTGGGTTCGGCAGCACGTTCTTGTCCTTGAGGACGACTATGTTCTCCCCGTAATCCGTGGTTCCGCCCTGGCCCGTGCATCCGCATACGAACACGGCCAGGACCGCGATTGCGAGCAGCCTTTTCATCGTTTCACCTTGATTTTATTCGGTTTTTCAACATAATAAATCCTACTGTATAGGAGCATCCGCAATCGCTATGCTGACGTCTTCCCTTGTGGTGTACGTGTAGGTCGCGTCGCCCACATAGAGCAGGTCCTTTATTGGTATGCTGGGGTCGAGCTTGAACTTGTAGCTGAACAGGTAAGTGGCCGTCTCCGTCGGTTTCAGGTCGGAGCTCAGCTTGCACGTTGCCTCCCTGTAACCCTCAGCGCTCGCCCAGGTGCACTTGTCTATCCTTACCAGCGAGACGTCCTTGGGTTCCTGCGTCAGGCTTATGCCGGATGTCACAGGTATCCGCAGCTTCACGACAGCGCCCTCCTTCTTCAGCGTGCCCTGGCCGTTGTTCTGCAGCCCTATCCTGCAGTTTATGACCTCGTCGTCCCTCAGGGGCTGCTTCTGCGTGTATATCGAGAACGTCACAGGCCCGCCCGAGTACTGCGATATGAAGCCGGTGGTCTGCCAGGCGCTCTGGAACTCCTTGTTCAGGAGCTTCCTCAGGAACAGGTCCTTGTTCATGACCTGCACGTCCAGCGAGGCGTTGACTGTGTAGCTGAAATCGTAATAGAACGGTATGCCGACCATCATGCCGGCCTTCTTGAAGATTATGTAGCAGTTCTCGCCCCTGCTGCCGCAGTCGTACCTCTTCATCTCTTCCACGGATATCTTCGTCTTCCCGTTGCAGCCGCTGCCTGCCACGCAGTTCGATGCGTCCGCCACGTACTCGCCGGTTTCCGCGTCCCTGCATTCGCATACCTTCAGGTCGTCCGACCATGAGGAGAAGGCCTCGGGCTTGCCGCATTTGAAATTCATTATCTTCACGTCCTCGGGCCTGCTGGGCGCGCTCCAGCTGCAGGAGCTCCCGCCGGACACTGCCGTGCCCGTGCATTCCGTGAACACGCACTTATCATTGTCCAGCCTCACTTCGCCCCTGTGCGGGTCCGCCGCGCTCACCAGCGCCGGGTCCTGTAATACCGGCTTGCCGTCGCCCCTGCTCCCGAGCCTCACAACAACGTCGTTCGCCACGAACTCGCCCTTGTTCTCAAGCTCTATGTAGCCCACGAGCGGTATCGTCGGGTCGAGCTTTATCTCCTGTGTCATGTAGTTGAGCGCCTCGAAGCCAGCAAGTTCGAGGGCGTGCGTTGTCCCGCCGGACTTTATACCGCTTGCCAGCTGCCTCCTGCGCTCCATCTCGGCCTGGTAGCAGGACGGGCACGTCACCGCAAGGTATGCGTCGCTTATAGACGTGGACGCGCTGTCCATCGCAGAGCTCATAGGGTCGATCACCAGCGATGCCGTGTTGTACACCGCTGGCCAGTACTGGCCGAAGACCGACGTCCCTATTGTCCCGGTGTACTGGTATGAGAAGGCGAATATCGCGAAGAAGAGCATTATCACGCCTATCGGAGGCCTGCCCTCCCTCCCGCTGGTATAGCCAACGAACAACGACATTATCCATACTATGAGCATGAGCGCAATCATCTGCCCGCCCATCCATGTGAACACGATCGGTATCCCTGCTATGAGCACCAGGCCGAGGAACAGGCCGTTGCCGAAATGCTTCGCCCAGCCCTCCTTCTCATAGAGCTTGCCGACGTTTTCTCTCAGCTTTTGGCCTATGGCAAGGTTTATTTCGACCACGGTCTTGTCGCTGACATCCACCCTTTCCGGCATTGTTGCGAAGAATGCCAATGCAAGGAAGAAAATCGACACCGCCGGGCTGCCGAACCCGCCCATGAGCGACAGGAACGTCCCTCCGAGTATCCCGAAGAGCAGCAGCACAAGGATCGTCAGCTTGAGGCTCTTCAGCGCGCTGTGCATCAGCCCGACCGATACAGCCATAAGCAGGCCTATTATTATTGTCATCAAGCTGGCTACGACCGCGCTCAGCCCGGTCGTTCCGGGCGAAAGGAAGACCAGCAGAAGGACGGCTATCATGAAGCCGAAGCCCATCCTTATCCACGCTTCCGCCGACTTGTAGGGCTGGTCCGTCCTATATTTCGTCGGCATGGTGAAGTAGGCCGCGAAGCATATCGCTATCGGTATCAGCAGGTGGAAGCGGAATGACTCGATCGCGACGAATATTATTATCATGAGCTTGAGCACGCTCTTCGCGTATATCAGGCCTATGTGCTCGCCGCCCAATATCGCGACCTTCTTCGCCTCCACGGCCGGCAGCGGCGCGGCTTTGACGTGCGGCAGTTCGCCCGTCATATCTTCTATTTTCTCCGCCTTCTTCACGGATTCGACTCTTTCCGCGAAAGGTATGCTGGCTCCGCCGCTCTTGTAGGCGTCAGCCATTATCTTGCCTTCGCCCGGCAGCAGCCTGTAGAAAGCGTAAAGGACAACGGCAAAGCCCGACCACATGAAGCCGAAGGTGGTCAGGACTATGCCTGCCGTTACTATGGCTATTGTCACCACGATTTTCATGACGTCCTTCTTCAGCTCTGTTCCTATGCCCCCTATCAGCGACATGCGAATGCCTCGCTCCTAAATTGGCTTTTTATCTATTTTAATATATTCCTGCCAGTTTTTGCGGTTATTTCGGGCCTGCACGCGCACGCCTCCGTTGGCAGCATGCAGCCGCTGCATAGCAGCGCCCTGCCCTGGAAAATCGCGGGCCTCTTGCATTTAAGGCACAGCGGTCCGTCCATCACACCTCACCTATTTTTTCGGCCCAAACGCCCTGTTTTGCGACCTTTACCATCATATCGCCCTTCGCCTTACATGATAAGAATTCGCGGCTTGGGCATTTATTGCTTGGCGCGCTGCCTGCCGCCTCCAATCAGCGCGCTCGCCCCTTTTTCGGCCTTCTCCGCCGCCCTTGACACGGTTATTTCGGCCACGCAGTCGCAATCGGCCACCGGCTTCATGCAGCCGCTGCAGATGGGCATCGCCGAATCATATTCTGCGGTTTCTATGGTAGGTTTGCCGCACTTGGGGCACAATGCCATTGCCATTCCTTATAGTTAGGTTCAATATAAATAAGAACTTAGGAAAGTCCGGCCCCCTACGGCCGGCGCAACAAAAGCTACGCAGCAGTTCCTACGATCAGTGGTCAAATATGCCTATAAGTCAGCAACGCTGGCCAGGAACACCGAGGAAAAGATAGCCGAGAAGGTCGGAAAAGTCCTGGGGAAGCATGCGGAAGTCACTGATTGAACGCCAGTTCTACGTATTCTATCGAGAAGGCGCCGTCTATGGAGGGCGTCATCTCGAGCACGTTGTACTGCTTCAGCGCCGACGCGGGCACGTCGGCCTCGAGGTATTCGCCCGTCTCGCCGTTGAATATCTCGTTGCCGTTCAGCGTTATGCTAAGGGTGCCTTTCGGCTTCCATCTCAGGAACATCTTGAGCACCGCGTCCTTCGGCTCCCTGACTGTGAAGCTCTTGGTCAGCTTGCCCCTGTCCAGGGCATATGCCCTCATGTTCACGGTATACTCCGGCTGTGCCCAAAACTCCCATGCGGGCGGCTCTGTCCTGACAGTCATCATGTTCTCGCTTTCGATTCCTGTCACGATAATTGAGGTTTCGCCTTCAAGATGCCCCGAATAGGCGGTCTTGCCGTTGACATCCAGCACGAAAGCCGCGTCCCTCACCGCTCCGGTCGGATAGAGCTCTATCAGGGCGCTGTCATATTTTGTAGTGTCGGCCTTGAAGCTTGACAGGTGGCTGTTGGTCCTGTTCACGCCGAACGTCTCGTTGAGCACCAGCTGCTGCCTTGTGGTCAGGAACTCGTCCTCCACGAGCAGGAGGTATTTCGATGCTCCGCCGTTGGCCACTGCTGCGCCAGTAATGCTTGTCTGCTGGGGCACGCTGACTACCAGCGCCGCCAGTATGAAGACCATTATCCCCGCGATAAGTATCGGTACGAATTCTGTCATAATTACTATTTGATAGTAAATCTTATAAATCTATCTATTTATTGGAACTCGGGGAATGATAGATTATGAAGTCAACCTTCGACCTCAGGCATGGCATAGCCAAGATTACGCCGGAGTCTGACGACGACCTTTGGGTGCTGAGTGAAATAATAACGCCCGGCTCCTTCGTGAAGGCGTTGACCCTGCGTTCTGTGGAGGTCCGCCGAGGTAGCGAGAAGGAGAAGGTCGGAAAGAGGCCCATGGTGCTGAAGATCAAGGTCGAGAAGGTGGACCTCGGAGAAACGCTGCGGTTGGGCGGCAATATTATAGAAGGCCCTGAGGGGGTCTCGCACGACTGGCACACCATCGATGTCACGCCTGGCGTTCATTTGACAGTCGAGCGCGAATGGAAGAAATGGGAGATTGACAAGGTCAAGGCGGCCGCCCGCCAGGCAGAGCCTGTGCATGTTGCCATTCTGGACGAGAGCGAATACGACCTTTATCTGGTGAAGGAAAGGCGCCGCCACCTGTTCCGTCTGCTCGGTCCTGGCCACTCAAAGAAGGAGGGCAAGAGCAGGAAGCCCGAATATTTCGCTGAGATTATTGCCGACCTCGCGAGGCGCGATATAAGGCATCTGGTAATAGCGGGCCCGGGCTTCATCAAGGAGGAGCTCGCCAAGGAAATCAGGGAAAAGGAGCCTGCTTTGGCCAAGAAGATGGTGATGGAGGGCTGCAATGACACCGGCGAAGCGGGCTTCAACGAAGTAGTGAAGAGGAAGGTGCTTGAGCGGGTCACGAGGCAGTCCAGGATATCCGACGAAACGGCCGCTGTGGAGGATTTTCTTGAGGAAATGGGCAAGGACGGCAAGGTCGCCTACGGCGCGGCCGAAGTGACGAAGGCCGCTGACGCAGGGGCCGTGGATACGCTCCTTATCAGCTCGAAGAAGGTTCGCGAGAACGCCGGCTTGATGGACATTGTGGAAAAGAACGGCGGCAAGATAATGGTCATATCCGGCGAACACCCCGCCGGGGAGCGCTTCCTGGCGATGGGCGGGATTGCGGCCTTCCTAAGGTACAAGTACTAGTACTGCGTCCCATTCCTTCTCGGCCTTTACAATGAATATTTCGCCCTTGCCTATTTTTCTCAGTTCAGCGACCTTGTCCATGACATTGCGCTCGTTGCAGAACATGCTTACAACTGCCCGCTTGCCCACGCGCTTCACCTCGTCAGCGGACTTCAGCTTATGAAGCGTGTCTATGCAGAACACCCAGTCGAACGACTTGTCCGCGAACGGCAGGGCATCGCCGGAGCACAGCACCTTCGAGCCCGCAACCTTGCGGAGGTTCTTCAGGTCCACGTCTGTCGCGACAGCTTCGGCAAGCCTTTCAAGAAAGCCCGGCCCTGCGCCAACGTCGAGAATCCTGCCTTCAGGCCTGACCTTGCTGAGAATCTGCTCGAGCTTGCGCAGCTGCGTCTTTTCCATCCAGTCGTTGTAAATGGCTTCGCTCAGCATGGAATCATTTCAGCAATCCCTTCTCTTTGAGGTATTCCCCTATCGGCGCCGCCACGGTATCCATGTCCATAACGTAGACCAGCGCGGCCGCGGCATACCCGTAGTCGTCAGGTATCCCGCTTATCCCGTCGGCCTCGATCCTGAAATAATCGTTCGAGTTCTCGCCGAGGTATTTCACGTATTCCCTTTCCTGCGCCTTGGGGTTCCTGAACTTTCTCCCTTCCTCCTTTCTTTCCCATTCCTTTCTTCCGAGCAGAGGCTTTTCAGCCTTCGAGCCCGGCTTAGGGTAAATTGTCAGGTTCTCGGCTTCCGCTATGTCAACAAGCGAGAGCATGACCTCGTTCTTTATCCTTCCGACCGTTTTGTTCCCGCTCGCCTCGACGACATAGGCCTTCCTTTCCCCTTCCTTGCTTTTCATCCAGGCCGCCCCAACGCCTGCGCCTATCGTCTCGCTTTCCGTGCCGCTGTAATGGGCGAACACCGAGAGCGCGAATGCGGCATGCGGTATGGTCTTCGTGTCATACGTGTTCGAGCCCGTGAGCGGCAGTTCTTCGGCATCCGGGTCAAGGACGGAGCTGACTTCAATTATGTTCGCCCGGTGTATGCCCGCCTTTTTCAGGGCTTCCTGCATCGCCCCTTTCGGCGTGTCTGAATATGCGCAACCCTTTGTCATGAAGAACTTCTTCGCGACCGGCCAGTAAAACGGTTGTATTGACACAAGAAAAGATGTTTCCGCAGAGATAAAAAACTATCTAAGGGAAAAATGGTGGACTCGGCGGGATTCGAACCCGCGAACTCTACCAGTTCGGAATCCTTTCCGTGAACGCTTTTCGCCGAAAAGGGTTCTGCCAAGGTAGCGTCATTCCGCTAGACCACGAGCCCGTCCGTATTTCTTGATTAAGCTTCTTTGCTCAACTCTTTGCAATTGCCAGTTTCGCCCGGATCCAAATCCAATTGGATTGTATGTTTGCGATTATAGAGCAAAACATCTTTCTCATTATAAATTTTCAATCTAATAACAAGCTTTGAGATTCGATAGCTTGAATTATTGGTAAATGTCAAAGATACCTTTTCAATACATTTAGAATCAAAATTACCATTGAAAGAACAATAATACCAAGTGATATAATCATTAACAATTTCCCAAGTATAAATCTTAGGTTTTTTCTGAGCACTCAATTGGATCGATGTGTAAACAAGCAAACTTGAAAAAATTAATAAAGCTAAAAATATTGTTTTCATATTGATATAAATAATTAGTATTACATAAAATATGGTTATTGTAAAATCTCCCTTACCTCAATTGTTCCCCTTTGTTATAATCAATTTTGTTCTTTTCTAAAAAATATCTTATAGTCCTTGGACATATAGCAAAATTTAAATTCTGGGATTCTCTAAAGGTCATTGTTGGCATCCCAACCAATTCCCCATTCATATTTATTAACGCTCCGCCGCTATTTCCGGGGTTTATTGAAGCTGAAGTAAATATATATGGAGTTGTATATTTGCTGATAATTCCTTTGGTTACATAATTTTGAAAACCAAATGGGCTTCCTATACATACTACATCCTCCCCTATTTTCACGCTATCAGGATGCACAATTATTGCTGGTAACTCCATTTCCAATGCTTCAGTTCTAAGTAAAGCAATATCCAAATCGTCATCATAATCTATTATCCTATAAACTTTTTTCTTATCTTTTGAATTAGTTAATATTAGAATTGATGAAGGAGAATATTGATAATCCTCGATAACGTGGTAATTTGTAAGCACATATCCATTCAAATTTATTATAACACCACTACCTCTTGAACTCTCAGTAATAATTTGAACGACGGTTGCAGTTGCATATTCAAGCAGTTTACTTATATCTGCTGCTACACCCGGCATTGGGAATAAAATTAACCATATAATTAAAAGTATAGTTCTCATGTAAAACTCCTTGCATTTAATAATAATAAGTAGTCCGAAAATTTCGGACTACTTTTTTAAAATTAATCTTTAATAACAATTTCAACTCTTCTGTTTTCCTGAGCTTGCCATTCAGCATATTCCGGATTGTGCATTGGTCGGGAAAAGCCCATTCCGATTGCTTTAATTCTATTTTCAGGAATACCATTTTTAACAAGCTCTCTTTTAACTTGTTGAGCTCTTCTAAGTGATAGTAATTTATTTACAGCTTCATTACCTCTCGAATCAGTGTGACCAATCACTTCAATTGTAGCATTTGGATTACTTTTCAAATAATTAGCAAATGGTTGTATAAACTTAATATAACCTTCATCCAACTTGTCGCTATTAAAAGCAAACATAGCAACAACTTGAGGTGGCAGCTGCGGTTCCTCAATATTTATTTTATCGCCGACATAAGTCTCGCCCTTCACATTAATTTTTCTTCCCGCTTTATTCACGCCCTCAATAGCAATTTCATATGGTCCTTCGCTTTTTGATGGACTATAGGCTATGTAGTAATAATTATGGAAAAGCCTTGGTAATTCTTCGAATATATCTTCGATTTCTTTGCCTTGATTTGTGTAATAATATTTACCATCTGTTAGAGTAGCTATTTTCTTCAATAAAGCCTCATCAACTCCACCAAATCCGACTGTATAAATTTTAGTATTAGTCTCACGAGCATGAAATATCAAATGGGAAGGCTTGAAAGCTAATTTCAAATCAGAAAAAATAAAGGAACTAATAAAAGAGCAGTTCTCCAAGCCATCGGTGAATAGAATCATAATTTTATTTTTTTCAGCCTCTGACAATGAGTTGATACCGAAACTTGCCCCTGCTATAAGTGCAGTTGCCCAACCGAAGCGTTGTAATTGGTCGTAAATATAATTTTTCATTGCAATCTTTTTCGGCGCCAATGGGGATTCCAAATGTAAACGAGCGTCATATTTTACAACAGCGACATTATCATCATCTTTAATCAAATTAAAAAACTTACGAACAGAATTTTCGAGTTTCTGTATTGGCTCTCCAGCCATAGAACCGCTGTGGTCAAGCACCAGACAAAAATTATAATTTTGTGGTATATAATCGTGATGCTCTGTAACCGTAAAATCAGTGATTTCTCTAACATTGCCCCCAATAGACTCAATCACCTTTTTAAAATACTCTTTATAAGTTGATTCCTCTCCATAAGGTGGGGCTAAATTTGCGATAAAATTACCATACTTATCTTTTACAGACACATAAATTCCCATACTTTTTGGATAATTGCTCCTATCGAAGCCAAATATTGAAAACCTCCAATCATTATCAGTTGTCTGAGTATAATCAACCAATCCTTTCAGATAATTTGTTTCCTGATTATGAATTTCAGGTTTTATCTTGGGTCTTTCTAATACTAATTTAGGATAAACCTCCACAACCAAGTCCTTTGTAATCTTTTTACCTTTGGCTTCGCTGATTAATGTATATGTCCTTGTCTTATCCGCCCTGATAGATAACATTCCACTAAGCGGTAGATTTTCTTTTACACCTTCTATTGCAACTTTTTCTGCATTTTCGACTTGCCAATAAAAGGTGATTTCTTGACCTTCTTCTACTCTTTGCGGTGCTGTAAATTCAAGAATTCTCAATGGAGAGCTGCAAGATGCTATTAGGATTAATGCAGTAACAAAGAAAATTTTCCTCATCTGTTCACCCTATAATTATTGAAAATATTCGTTGATGATACAAATATAAATTAAAGGGCGACAGAAATTGTCACTTGCAAATTAATAATTCAATTTCTGAAAAATTTTTTTGAGGAAATTAATTCGAGCCAACAGGCGGACTCGAACCGCCGACCTGCTCATTACGAGTGAGCTGCTCTACCAACTGAGCTATGCTGGCATTTATCCATTACAAAATTAGTTAATTCCTAAAAATTATCCAATATTTAACAACAATTCGGGCTATTATAAATAATTTTTTTATTATGATTGAAATCATATTCAATCTGGAATGTTGTATGAGCTATGTTGAATTCTTCGCGCAATATCTTGCCTGCTTGCTCGATAATTATACCAGATTCGCTTACGCTTAAATCTCTATTTAGCTCAACGTGACATTCGAAGTGGATTTGACTATCGTTCAATCTCCATAAGTGGATATGGTGGATATCTTTTATCTCTGGTATAGTCATCATACATTGTCTAATCTTTTCAATATCTAAATTTTTGGGAGCTGATTGCATTAAAATATCAACAGTCTCTTTTGTTATATCGAATGTTTCTTTCAGTATATAGAGTGCAATTGCCATAGAAAGCAATGGGTCGAGCCAATAAATTCCAAGTGCAACAATTAGCACAGCTCCGACAATAACTGCAACCGATGAAAGAGTATCACCTAAAAGATGCAAATATGCCGCTTTAACATTTATGTTGCTACTTATATCCCTTTTTAAAATTAAAACGCAAGCTAAATTGCCCAATAAGCCAATAAATGCAATAATTAACATTAGCTCGCCTTCAATAGGCAATGGCTCCCAAAGTCGTTTAATTGCTTCATAAAACAAATAAATACAAATGGCAATTAATATTATGGAATTTATAAATGCTGATAAAATTTCAGCACGTTTATATCCAAAAGTTTGCTTGCTATTTGAGCTGCGGATTGAATATCTATGAGCTACATAAGCTAAAATAATTGCAAATCCATCGCTAAAATTATGCAGTGCATCGGAAAGCAAAGCAAGACTGCCGGTTAGTATTCCACCGATAATTTCAGCTAATGTTATCGAAAAATTAATAATAATTGTGAGAAGCAATCTTTTGCTGCTTATTGTAGATTGCACTCCCAGCTGACTATCACCATCCCTAAGCATTACATAATTTTGCTTTTTCTATATTACACCT
>JAWABM010000009.1:0-598 GCA_038999215.1 Candidatus Aenigmatarchaeota archaeon
CCATCGTGGGCCCGATAAAGACGCAGTTCGGCTGGCATCTTATAAAGGTCCTCGAGAAGAAATAAACCAAAACGCCCGAATCACTTCTCAGGCGTGTCCCTGTAGCAGCGCGAGCGCCAGTCGCACTTGTCGCACATCCAGCCTATCTCGTCGGCGCGCGAGAAGCGGGCCTCCGCTTCGGGCAGCTTGTTCTGCGAAAGGAAGCCGTGGAGCTTGTTGAAGCGGTCGAGTGCTTCGGCCGCAACGCCTTCCTTGAACGGGATTGTGAAGGCCCGCGTCTTCAGGTTGCGCTTGTCGATGTAAAGCAGTACGCCGTTGTGCACGCCTGTGGCGTGCATGTACAACTGGAGCTGCATCTCGTTCTCGGGCTTCGGACCGTCGACGAAATCCAAGTTCGCGGTAGACTTCACCTCGACGAGTATCTCCTTCCCGCTCGCTTTCACGAGGAGCAGGTCGTCTATCCTGCCAGAGATGATGAATCCTTTCATCTCCAGTTTGAAAGGCATTTCCGACTTTATCAGCTCGACCTCGGGATTCCTCTCGCTGTCAAGCACCTGTGCGACAAAATCATGCAGGATGTTGCCGACCTCGAAGACCT
>JAWABM010000009.1:608-28297 GCA_038999215.1 Candidatus Aenigmatarchaeota archaeon
CGGCTTCGGGTCCTTGTAAGAGTACCAGACCTTCCTCAGGCACGAGCCTATCTCGGAGGGGTAGTACCTTCCCTCCTCCTTGGCCTTGAATTCGCGCATGATGTGCCTTTCTATCATCTCGTCGAAGTTGAGCATGGACATCTATTGTTTTGCCGGAATAAATTGCTTTACTCGTAGCGCAGGGCGTCGACCGGGTTCATCTTTGCCGCGCTCCTTGCGGGCAGCACGCCCGACAGGACCCCGACCCCGAACGAGAAGCCTAGACCGAGCAATATCAGCTCCGGGTTTATGGAGGCCTTGAGTATCATGTAACCCGCATTGTGGGCGATCATCTCGACCGACTTGCTGAGGACGAAGCCAAGTGCTATCCCTATCGCGCCGCCGACAAGCCCGAGCACGCCGGACTCGAAGAGGAATATGGACATGATGTCGCTGTTCCTCGCGCCGATGGCCTTCATCACGCCTATCTCGCGCGTGCGTTCGCGCACCGACGTGTACATGGTGTTCATTATCCCAACGCCGCCGACAAGGAGGGATATCGACGCTATGCCGATGAACACGAGCTGCACTATCCCCAGCACGGCCCCCACGGTCTCGGAAAGCTGCGCGGACGTAAGGACAGAGAAGTCCTCCTGGCCCCTCGCGTCCTTCAGCTCCTCCTTTATGTCCTTGGCCACCTTCTCTACATCCGCCCCGCTCCTGACCTGCAGGAATATGGCATCCACCTTGTCCGGCTCGTCGAAAATCTCCCTCGCCGTGTCCAGATGTATGTATATCTGCGTGTCGTCTGTCGGGTTCCCGACCTCGCTGAGGAACCCCCTCACTTTGAAATCGGAGCCCGCTATCTGTATCTTGTCTCCGACAGAAACATCGTCCTTGAAGAAGTCGTCCTCTATCATCTTGCCCGCTATAAGCCCGTACTTGTCGGTCTCGGATGGCATCCTTCCCTTTGTTATATGAAGGCCGCTCAGGTCGAACACGACCGATTCTATCTCATCGGCCGGAACGCCTATGACGAACGTGAGCCTGCTCTCGCCCCTGAACTTCACCTCCTGCGTGCGGTAAATCATCGGGACGACCGTGCCGACGCCCCGCACGCTTTCGATGATTTTCACGTCATCGTTCGTGAAAGGCTTTGAGCCGTAGCCGGCCGCAGGGCCGAGCCTGCCGGGCATTATCGTTATGGTGTCGGCGCCTAGCATCTCGAACTGCTGCGCTATCGCCGCGTTCATGCCCTGGCTCAGGGATATCAGGCCGACGACAGCTGCTATGCCTATGAATATGCCGAGGATGGTGAGCCAGCTCCTAATCCTCCTGTGCTTTATGTTTTCAACCGCGACTGAAAGGTATTCAATCCTCATTGCTGCCACCGTTCGTTTTCCAAAGGAACTTCCTCGATGCCTCGTGGTCCTTTAGTATCCTGCCGTCCATTATGTTCACAAGCCTTTCTGCGCGGCCGGCAATGTAAGGGTCATGCGTGACCATGAGTATGGTCTTCATGCTGCTCTCATGCAGCTTCCTTATGGCGTCCATTATCTGCTTGCCTGTCTTGGAATCAAGATTACCTGTCGGCTCGTCGGCGAGTATTATATCCGGGTCGTTGGCGAGCGCCCTTGCTATGGAGACCCTCTGCTGCTCGCCTCCTGACATCTCGGTCGGCTTGTGATGCAGCCTGTCGCCGAGGCCGAACATCCTGAGCAGCTCCTTCGCCCTCGCGGCCCTCTCCCTCTCCGGAACGCCCTGGAACAGCATCGGGAGCGCGACGTTTCCCATGGCGGTCAGCGTCTGTATCAGGTTGAACTGCTGGAAAACAAACCCGACCTTCCTCCCCCTGAGCTGAGCAAGGCTGCTCTCGCCCATTTTGGCGATGTCATTTCCCTCAAGAAGTATCCTGCCGCGGGTCGGCACATCGAGCGCGCCAAGCATGTTCATGAGGGTCGACTTGCCCGAGCCGCTTGGCCCCATTATCGCGATGAACTCCCCCCTGCGGACCTCGAGGTCCACGCCCCGCAGGGCCGGAACGTTCACCTTCCCCATCTTATAAATCTTCCAGACGTTCTCAAGCCTTATTATCGGCTCGCCCTTGTGCTCGTGGACGCCGCTCCTGTTTTTTCCGGGCATCCCATCACTTTTTCCTTAGCTTGAACCACCAGTAGCCGGCGCCGACCATTACGATGAGAACCAGCCATCCCCAAGGCACTTCAATCGGGGCGCCGGTCGGCGCGGCAGACACCTTCCTTTCCACGGTGAACGGATTGTTGTAACTGTCCCTGTAGGACATTCCGACAGTGATATCGTACTTTCCTGTCGCTGCCGCAAGGTTCTGCTCGACATCTATTGTCTCGGTGTCGTCGGGCTCGAGCCTGCCGACATAGGCCTCCTTCGAACCGTAAGGAGAGCTTATCTTCACTGTCATGTATTCGGCGGAGCCTGTGCCGCTGTTCGATATCGCTATTGTCACTATTCCTGTCCTGCCGAAATAGAAGCCGGTCGTCCTGTCCACAGTCACTATGAGGTCGGCAGTCCCCGATATCGGGAGGCCTATGCTTTTGGTCTCGTCATAGCTTGCCGATTTGCCCTCGTCATAATACACGAACTTTACCGGTATCAGCTGCGTCCCGACCGAGGCCTTGGGGTCTATGGTTATGCTGAACTTGACCGTCTCCTTCCCCTTGGCCGCTATGGACGGGATGAAACCCTCGGACGAGCCTGAAACGGTGAAGAGGCCACTGCTCTGGGTGAGGGATATGGAAACGTCCTTGGCAGGGCCATCACCGTTGTTAAGAACATCAAAGCTCATCTCGACCGTGGAGCCCGGCTCTGGCGCGGGCGCGAACTTCACGTTGGATATCTGCAGGAGCGGCGGGTTCCTTATCGTTATCGGCACGCTTATCCTGGTCTGCTTCGTCACTGCGCCTGAACCGTAGGAGGCATCAATGCTGATGTAGGACTGCTGCGCGCTGGCCGCCTGAGAGGCGGTGACAACGACCGATGCCTGCTGGGCAGCGGCTATCCCAAGGGTGCCGACCTCTATTAGGGAAGGCGTAACCGAAAGGCCAGGACCTGCCGACACCGCCACCTTGAGGTTACTCATCTCTTCTGTGGTGCTCGGGTTCGTGAATGTGAGCATCACTGTTGTCTGCGAGCCCGGCCTGACATAGCTGTCCAAAACGCTGTATGTTATTGTGAGCGAGGCCGCAAATGCCGCGCTGCCGATGACCGCAAGAACAGCAAGTAAGCATGCAAACTTTTTCACGAACATCCCCCATTTGTTATTGCACCGCCTCTTATAAAGATTTAACCTTTTAAAGTCCGGGACCGAAGTTATCGTATGCGCATGGTTTCTGAAATCAGAAAGACTTGGGGAGGGGTATTCGACGACAGGACCATAATGGCGCTGTACAAGCTGATGAACAGCGGCAAAATAAGCGAGCTGCTGGCCTTAATCAGGGAAGGCAAGGAGTCGAAGGTCCTGCTTGCCGATAGCAAAGCTGGGAAGGTGGCGGTGAAAGTTTACGCCACGGAGGCGGCGAACTTCAAGAGGATGCTTCCTTACCTCATAGGAGATCCCAGGTTCGAGAAGGTGAAGAAGGACAGGCGGAGCATCGTTCTCGCGTGGGCAAAAAAGGAATTCAAAAACCTCGAAAGGGCGCGCGAAGCCGGCGTGCGCTGCCCAAGGCCGCTGGCTCTTGAGAAGAACGTGCTGGTCATGGAATTTCTCGGAGAGGACGGAGAGCCTGCGCAGAGGCTATCGCAGATACCAGTCAAAGAGCCGGAAAAGCTGTTCAGGCTAGTATTGGATGATATGGAAAAATTGTGGGCAAGGGCGAGGCTGGTGCACGGGGACCTTTCCGAATTCAACATGGTGCTCTGGAAAGGCGAGCCGTGGATGATAGACCTCTCGCAGGCTGTGGTGCGCGACCATCCCGAAGCAAAGGAGCTCCTCAAAAGGGATTTAAAGAATATCTGCGCATACTTCAAGAGGCTCGGCGTCGAGCGCGACCACGAAAAGCTGTACGAGAAAATGGTGGGAAAATGATAAAGGACGCGATACTCATTCCAGAGGACAGGCTGGAGTCCATGAAGAAAGCTAAGCTCAAGATAGAGAAAACGCTTGGCGTAAGCCTGGACTTCAGCGAAAATTCGGTCGAAATCGAGGGCGAGGACGGGCTCAAGGTCATGCAAGCGAAGAACGTGGTGAAGGCCATAGGAAGAGGGTTCGCTCCAGAAAGGGCGGAAAGGCTCTTCAAGGAAGAGCAGATGCTCGAGATATTAGATGTCGGTGCGAACGACAGGATAAAGTCCAGGATAATAGGCACTGAAGGCAAGACAAGGCATGAAATAGAGAAGAGCACGGACGCGTCCGTATCAGTCTACGGAAAGACCGTATCCATCATAGGCACGTGGGAGCAAGTGAAAAACGCAAAGGAAGCCATAGAAATGCTTATAAACGGATCAGAGCATAAAACTGTTTACAGGTTTTTGGAGAAGCTAAGAAAGGAGAAACTGCTGCTGTGATTTTTATGGCAAAGGGCGAACAGAGATCAAAGACTGCAGAGGAGATGGCGACGGAGCAAAGGGCCATATCTGTCGCAGAATTCTTCGAGAAAAACAGGCACCTGCTTGGATTTGACAACCCTGCGAAGGCGCTGCTGACGGTCGTTCGCGAGGCGGTCGACAACTCGCTCGACGCCTGCGAAGAAGCCAGGATACTGCCAGAGATAAAGGTCACGATAGAGGAGCCGAGGGAGATTTATTCGATAACTACGCCCGAAGGCGAGGGCATAGGAGAGTTCGTGATTGAGGGCAAGAAGGCATCCCTTCTCATAGACGGACTTAGCGTTCCCATGGAAAGCAAGGAGGAGAAAAGGAACGGGAACTTGTACTTCTTCGTTGACAAGCAGGGCAAAAAATACAAGGTAAGGGAAACCGTCACAGAACTGGAAAGGATGGTGGACGTATCATCGGGAAAAACTGTCTACAAGGTCAGCAAGGCCCCTGCGGAAAGGTTCAAGGTGATAGTGGAGGACAACGGGCCTGGTATAGTGAAGGAGCAAATACCGAACGTATTCGGACGGCTGCTCTATGGATCAAAATTCTACAAGCTCAAGCAGAGCAGGGGGCAGCAGGGCGTCGGCATCTCAGCGGCCGTATTGTATTCGCAGCTCACGACAGGAAAGACCGCGCTGATAACATCCAGGACTGGACCGAACAAGCCGGTGCACGCTTTCCAGATAAGGATTGACGTAACTAAAAACATGCCAGAAATAATAAAAGAGGAGGTAAAGAAGGACGGCTTCCAGGACAGCGGCGTGAGGATAGAGCTGGAGGTAGAAGGCAAATACATGGAGCGCTACCATTCGGTGCACGAATACCTGAAGCAGACCGCGGCTGTCAATCCCTTCGCCCATATAATATTCAACTCCCCTGACGGGACAAGGCACGACTTCAAGAGGGCGGTGAACGAACTGCCCGTGCAGCCGAAGAACATCAAGCCGCACCCGCTCGGAGTCGAGGTCGGGATGCTTGAAAGGATGGCGAAGGCCACGAAAACGAGGAACATAACTGGCTTCCTGACAGGCGACTTCTGCAGGATCGGCCCGGACACTGCAATCAGGGTTGTTAAGCAAGCTGGCCTGAAGGCCAATTTGAACCCGAAGGAGATGACGCACGAGCAGATAGACAAGCTCTGGCGATCGATACATGCCACGAGCTTCATGAACCCGCCTCTTGACTGCCTCAGCCCCATAGGCGAACGTAAGCTAGAAGAGGGGCTTAAAAAGGAGTACAAACCGGAGTTCATAGTAGCTGTCTCAAGGCCGCCAGCTGTCTACAGGGGCATGCCGTTCAAGATAGAGGCAGCGATAGCGTACGGCGGGGAGATACCGAAAGACGGGCCGGCAAAGATATTGAGGTTCGCGAACAGGGTGCCGCTGATATATCAGGCGAGCTCCTGCGCGATATCCAAAGCAATGAACAAGGTCGACTGGAAGCATTACGGCATTGAAAAGCAGGGCAACACGCTTATGGGCCCGATAGTGGTTGCCGTCCACATGGCTTCAGTATGGATACCTTACACTTCCGAATCAAAAGAAGCCATCGACCCGTATCCAGACATCGTGAAAGAGATAAGGCTCGCTCTGCAGGATTGCGGAAGGAGGCTGCAGCGCTTCCTGTCCGGCAGGAGGAGAGCGGCGGAGGCGCAGAAGAGGATGAGCCTGTTTGAGAGGTACATACCGGAAATCGCGTTCGCGCTTTCAAACATAACGGGCGAGAAGAAGGAAAAAATAGCAAAAGACTTCGAGGCCGTGCTCAAGAAAGGAAAGGTACAAATAGAGGAGAAGTACGAGGAAACGGAGGAAAAAATAAAAGGTGAAACACGTGGCGAAGGAGCAGAACCCGAAGGATAAGATAGTCGGCATAGGAAAGAAGGTCTTGAACGACGCGCAGAAGGGCGAAAACCCGAGGCTCGATATCCCGCTGAGGGCGCTGAGCAATGTGACCTTCGATCCGAAGCGCAAGCTCATAGTCATGGGCAACAAGATAGCCAGCAGGTTTTTCTTCAATGTTGCGCATGTCAGGAAGTTCGTGCAGACCATGGAAGTCGCGGCCACCGCAAAGGAGCTTCTGGAAGCAGGCAAGCACATAAGCCTCAGGCAGGCATTCTACAAGATGAGACGCACCATTCCAGGAACGAACATAGACATAGTCGACGACCAGAGCGAGTCGGACGACGCTGTCGAGGACCTCGAGCTCCTGACGAACCTCTCAAGAGAGCAATTGAACATCAATGCAAACAAGAATGGTGCAGCGGCGGGCAAAATAATAATCAAGGACAAAGGGGACATAATTGACTGGTCAAAATTGGGAAGCGGAGGCTGGGCAATACCATCGAACACGGAAGACATAGAATTCAAGAAGGTGGACGCCAAGTTCGTGATATACATGGAAAAAGCGGCGATGTGGGAAAGGCTGCACGAAGACAAGGTCTGGGACAAGATGGACTGCGCCATAATCGCATCGCAGGGACAAGCAACCAGAGGGATACGCCGTCTTCTGCAAAGGATGAACAACGAGCTCAAGCTGCCTGTGTACGTGCTGGCAGACTTCGATCCGTGGGGATTCTACATTTACTCCGTGCTCAAGTACGGCTCAATAGGACTGGCTAACCTTTCGGACAAATTGGCAATACCGAACGCCAAGTTCCTCGGAATGACCGCCGACGACGTGCAGAAGTACGAGCTCAAGAGGCAGATAATCAAGTTCAAGGACGTGGACATGAACAGGCTGAAGCAGATAAGCAAGTACGAGTGGTTCAAGGACAACAAAGGCTGGCAGAGGCAGTTCAAGATGATGGAAGAGCTCAAGGGCAAAGTCGAGCTCGATGCTCTCGTGGCCAAGGGCATAACGTTCGTCTCGGACAAGTACCTGCCGGAAAAAATCAAGGCGAAGGAATTCTTGGATTGATTTGACTTACTCACTCATATAAATTTTTTTGCTGCGCAAATTATTGGATGACCTATATCCAGCATTTCAAATCCGTGGCATGGAACATAAGGGGCGAAGAAAAGAACCGCAAGAACCCGGTCATAGCCATAAGCGGACTTTCAGGCTCGGGAAAAGATACTTATTCGGAGCTTTTAAAGAGATGTTCAATATCGCGATGACAAGAGGCGGCATACTTGTAGGGCGACTAACATACGCTCTGGTTGGAGATAACGGATATAAGGTCTGGATAAACTGTGACACGAAGATCGCGGCTGAGCGCATAGCGAACGACAAGAACAGAAAAGAGTTCGGCAAGCCAGTTGCCGAAATAGAAGCATGCCTGCCCAAGAGAGATATGGCTGATATAAAGACATACGAACGCCTGTACGGCATAAGCTACTTCGGCCTTGCCGATAAGTGCGACTTCTTCCTGAACGGAAACATAGACGGCAAAGAAAAGAAGGTGCACATGCTAATCGATGTCGTAGTGCCATGGCTCAAGCAGAAAGGCTATATCAAGTAAAGGAAAGCAATTTAAAAGCAAGCGCGTTAAAGTCTTATTGGGGGCAATAGCTCAGACCGGGAGAGCGCTACCCTGAAGAGGTAGATGTCGCGTGTTCAAATCACGCTTGCCCCACCATTTCTTAAAGCATTTATTAACTGGAAGCCTAACTATAGTTATGCTCATACGAATAATACCGGTAGGCAACATACCAGAGAAGGTCCTGGAATCGGTGAAAGCCGCGCTGCCTGACATATTCAACGCAGAAGTAAGGGTGCTGGGGCAGCACGCCATACCGTCCGAGTCCTACAACAACTGGAGGAAACAGTATGACGCCGAGAAAATAATAAGCATTCTGACCCAGGAAAAGGACGCGCAGTTCATAGACAAGGACATCCCCACTCTGCTTATAGCGGACAAGGACCTCTATTATGACGGCATGAACTTCGTATTCGGCATAGAGGACATGACAAAAGGCTGCGCCATAATCTCCATAGCGAGGCTGAAGCCGGAATTCTACAAGAACGCGACCAACATGACCGTCCTCACGGAAAGGGTCATAAAAGAAGCCGTCCATGAGATAGGCCACCACCTAGGATTGGAGCACTGCAAGCATCCGTTCTGCGTTATGTGCTTCTCGCCGAGCATCGAGGATGTGGACAACAAGCAGAAATACTTCTGCAACGGATGCAAACTCAAGGCATCCACCAAAGGGATAAATCTGGATTAGCCGCTTTTATAAAGTCTTGCGCTCGATTCTAATTGTGGTAAAATGAAGGCTGATATAAGGGAAGGCAAGGTCATAGCGGACGGTACGGAGCTGTACAACAGCGGATGGTACGGGGATCTGGAAGGAAAGGGGGTGATGCTGAACCTCGTAGAGGCGATGTTCCTTCTGGAAAAGGGGAAAATCGAGATAGCAAAGCATGATGCCGAATCCTTCTTCAGGTTCTGCACGAAGTTCGACCAGCATTTCACGGCCAGATACTCCGTGTACAAGGACCTGAGGGAAAGGGGCCTGCCTGTCAGGCTCGGCTACAAGGGCAGCGACTTCCGCGTCTATGAGCGCGGGGCGAGCGCGGGCAAGCCGGGCAAGGTGAAGTGGATAGTCTTTGCCGAGGCCGAGGATTATCAGTGCGAGATGGACAAGCTCGGTAAGGCGATAGGTCTAGCGAAGAACATAAGGGCGATAGCGTTGTGGGCTGTCGTTGACAACGATCTGGACATAACGTATTATGTGATAAATTCAATTTCGCCGTGATGCTCATGATGAAGGCTCAGCTCGCTAAGGACAGGGTGATTGTCTGGGACAAGAAAGGCGCAGAAGCGCTCTTCGATGAAGGCGCGTTCGGCAAGCTCGTGGCGGAAAGGCTGGAGCTGTCGCTAGTAGAAGCGGCATATCTTTCGGAAAAGGAAAGGTTGGAAATAATCGACGACGGCAAGGCAATCGGCACGGAAGCCTTCATAAAATATTGCAATATGGTCGACAGCAGGTTCGATTGCAGATACGCCGTTTACAAGGACCTGCGCGAAAGGGATCTTCCGGCGCGCACAGGCTTCAAGTTCGGCTGCGATTTCAGGGTGTATGCGAAAGGCGTGAAGCCTCTGAAGCGCGGGCCAAAGTCCGCGAAGGAGCACACCAAGTGGATAGTGTTCGCTGTACCGGAAGGATACGTTTTCAGCTTCCCCGAACTTTCAAGAGCAGTCCGCCTGGCACACAACATAAGGGCGAACATGCTCTGGGCGGTGGTCGGGAAGCAGGTCAGATATTACCAGGTCGAGTTTTTTAAACCTTAGAACATATAAATAAAGGAATCCTACAATAAACTTAATGGAGGTATGTTCATGCAGGTCGAAGACATAATGTCAAAAGACGTTCTTAGCCTGAAAGGAAATGACACGATAAGCGATTTCATTTCGCTGATGGAAAGCGAGCATATACACGAGGTTCCGATAATAGAGGACGGCAAGCTTGTAGGAATGGTGAGGTTCAACACGCTCATGAGCAAGGGCGTAACCGACCCTGCAAACCAGAAACTCGGCAGCATAATGGACTTTCCACCGCCAGCGCTCAACCCAAAGATGAGCGTGGAGGAGGCCGCAAACATAATCTCAAAGACAGGGCTCAGGGGCCTGCCGGTCGTAGACAACAAGAAAGTCGTCGGCATCGTATCGATATTCGACATACTTGAAGTGGCAGCAACATCTAAGGATTTCAGGCAGACTGCGGCAGGCGACATAATGTCAGAGGCGATCATAATTTCCGAAAACTCTGACATAGGAGCGGCCAGGGTGATGATGAGGGAGAAGGGAATATCCAGGATACCTGTCGTCGACAGCAATGGCAAGCTCATCGGCATAGTGACAGCCTTCGACATGCTCAGAGCGATAAGGCAGCCGAAGGAAAAGATGACGTGGTACAACATGGCTGCGGAAATGGAGGCATTCACAGCCATGCCTGTCGTCAACATCATGAACAAGAATCCTCCAACCGTTAGCAAAAAAGATAGCCTGAACGAGGTCGTCGGGGACATGGTAAGATACAAGACGTCCGGAATAACGGTCGTTGAGGATAACGTGCCTGTGGGCGTCGTGACAGTCAAGGATCTTCTGGAAGTGTATGTCGCCGGTGGCCTACAGAAGGGAGTATATTACCATGCGATAGGGCTTGAGGACGAGGACGAATTCATAGTGAGCACTGTGCACAGGATGATAGGCGACTGCATCAGCAAGATATCAAGCATATATCCCGTGCAATTCATGTTCGTGCACTTCAAAAAATACAAGTACAAAGGTTTGAAAGCGAAATGGTCGGTCAGAGCCAGGGTCATGACCGACAAAGGTATGTTCATATCCAAGTCGTGGGGATGGGACCCTAGGGACGCGGCCAACGATGCGCTCAGCAGGCTTGACAGGGAAATAGTCGACAGAAAGAAGGTCACAAAAGACAAGATCAAGCGCAATGCAAGGATGCTGAAGGACAGGATGAAGTGAGGCACCAACATGCAGACTACCTGCGATAAGTGCAAAAAATCGATCAAAGAAGTCGGAAGACTGAACAAGGTCAGCAAGCGCGGAGTGACTCAGAAGATCTGCAAGTTCTGCAGGAAGAAAATGAAGATATCCTATAGCTGAAGCATCCAGCGCCTTTCCCAGCTGTCCAGTTCCGCTTTGCTGAGCGGACCGCTGCTCTTCTGCCTCGGCTGCTCTCCGTATCTCTTCATTAGAGTATAGCCGTAAGCCAGTCCGAACGCCAGGCCGAAGAGGTGCGCTGCGTTGGCGGTCTGGCCGGGCGCAAACATGCCAACTAAGTCTATCAATGCCCAGACGAAGGCGGCAACGAACATCGGCATTGGTATGCCTGCCACCCAGACCACCATTTTCGGCCTGAGCATGGTGAGCGCGCCGAGTATCGCGAATATCGCTCCGCTGGCGCCAAGCGAAGCGTTATAAAATATCGCCGCGCCTATGCTGGCAAAGAACCCCCCTACAAAGAAGAGCACCAGGAACCTCTTATGGCCTATTATCGATTCCAGCACCGTGCCGAACAGCACGAGAGCGAACATGTTGTAAAGTATGTGCTCCAAGGACCCGTGGAGGAAGATTGAAGTTATCAGCGTCCATGGGGCGAAGAGCACGTTCGACGACACGAGCACGAAAGCCTCGGTGAAGGGTTCGAACGACACCTGCGCAATGAATACGAATACGCAGAACAGTGCCAACCTGATTGACCAGCGCTCGAACATAAAGATTACTTCAGCTTCCCGCGTATGAAGTCCTTGAGACGGTCAGTCTCGACCCTCTCCTGCCCGGTGCTGTCCCTGTCCCTCACCGTGACGGTCCCGTCTTCAAGGGTCTGATGGTCCACCGTTATGCAGAACGCCGTTCCGATCTCATCCTGCCTGTAATATCTCTTTCCTATGCTTCCGGTGTCGTCGTAGAAGCAATCGAACGATTCTCTGAGCATGCCGTACACTTCCATGGCCTTCTCAGGCAGGCCGTCCTTGTTCACCAGAGGGAATATGGCCGCTGTAAAAGGCGAGAGCGCAGCAGGAAGGCTTATCAGCAGCCTTTCGCCGTCCTTCCTGTAATGCACGTCCATCATCGCAAGGATCATCCTGTCCACTCCGAACGAGAGCTCGAGCACGTGCGGCACGAACCTCTTGCTGTCGAAAAAGACCTCCTGTCTCTGCTTAGATTCTTTCTCGTGGCCCCTCAGATCGTGGTCCGTCCTGTAGTGGACGCCGCCCGTCTCCTTGAAGCCCCCTAGGCAGGAAATGTCGACCTCGATATCCCAATGTATCTTGTTGTAAAAGGCGCGCTCCTCCTCGGAAAGCTCCCTGAACCTGAACTTCTCCTTCGGCACCCTGAGCACGTTCAGGTAGAAGTCCTGGACCTTCGACATGTGGTATACATAAAACTTCGGGAGCTTCAGGTCCTTGTTAGCCTCCTCGCACGTCATCTCGACCATCTTCTTCTTGAAAGGCAGAAGAACGAGCTTCTTCCTTTTCACGGCATCCCAACCGCTATGCTCGTTAATCTTGTCAGGATCGAAGAATATCTGCAGCTCGGCCTGATCGAACTCCCTCATTCTTGAGGTTAGCTGGCGCGGAGATATCTCGTTCCTGAATGCGCGGCCGATTATGGCCAATCCCAATGGCAGCTTCTTGCGGAGCACCTCAAAGGACTGGGCGAAATTCACATATGCGCCCTGCGCGGTCTCGGGCCTCAGATAACCGACCACGTCCCCTGTCGGTCCTATCGGAACTTTGAACATCATGTTGAAAATGCTCACGCTTTCTAATTCACCCTTGCACTTCGGGCACCTTACGCCCTTCTTCCTTATCACCTCTGCCAGCTGCTCGGCCGGCATGCCCTCGAATTTCTCGTGCAAGAATTCCTCCATTATGTGATCGGCCCTATGGGCCGTACCGCACTTACCGCACTTGGCTACCGGATCAACAAAATTATCCAGATGGCCTGAAGCCTTGAAAACCTTCTCGGACATTATCTGCCTTGCGTCTACCTCGAAAAAGTTCTGGTCAAGGCCGAGGAAATACCTTCTCCAAGCGCCCTCTAGCTTGCGCTTGAATGCCGTGCCTATCGGACCGTAATCGTAAAAGCCCGCGAAGCCACCGTATAAGTCGGAGGAAAGCCAAAAAATGCCCCTCCTCTTCGCCAGCGCCTCTATCTCCTCTATTTTCGGCATATCATTCCCTCCTAATTTTGTCCAGCGCTTATTTAAGGTTTTACATGGGAAGTGCAAAAGCCAAATTATAAAAGCGGGCCAAGATAATAGTTGGTATTATGGCAGACGAAATGCTGGTCACGCCCTACGAGGTGAAGGGGGAGATAGATTATGATAGGCTGATCAAGGACTTCGGAATATCCGAAATAACTCCGGAGCTTAGGAAGAGGCTTGAAAAGCATCTCGGAGACAACATGTTCCTGAGAAGGGGGATATTCGGCTTCCACAGGGACCTTGATTTCATATTGAAGGAGTACGAAAGGGGGAACAAATTCCATCTTTACACAGGCAGGGGCCCTTCAGGGCAGACGCACCTCGGGCACCTCATACCCTACATTTTCACAAAGCAGCTGCAGGACGCCTTCAGGGTGAAGCTGCTATTCCAACTTACGGACGACGAGAAGTTCATGCACCGCCCGGAGCTGAGCATAGAGGACGCGAAGAACTTCTCGTATGACAACGCGCTCGATGTGATAGCGACAGGATTCGACCCCAAACTCACGGAGATATTCGTGGACACAGAATATGCCAAGACGCTATACAACCAGGCGATAAGGATAGCCAAGCATATCACTTTCTCGACCGCCAAGGCCACCTTCGGGTACGGGAACGACACGAACGTTGGCAAGATATTCTTCACCAGCATGCAGGCAGTTCCTGCAATGCTGGAATCCGTGAGGAAAGGAAGGAACGTGCCCTGCCTGATACCGCACGCGGTCGACCAAGACCCGCATTTCAGGGTAGCAAGGGATGTCCTGCCGAAGCTCGGCTACCTCAAGCCGGCGTCGATACAATGCAAGTTCATACCTGGTCTTGGCAAGGGCGGGAAGATGTCGGCCAGCGAACCGGCGACCACCATATTCACGACGGATGATGACAAGGTTATAGAGAGCAAGGTGAAGGGAGCGTTCACCGGAGGCAGGGAGACTATAGAGGAGCAGAAGAGGCTCGGAGGAAATCCCGACATATGCCCCGTCTACATGTACTACTATTTCCTTTTCGAGCCAAATGACGGCAAGCTGAAGGAAAGGATGCTGGCATGCAGGGGCGGGAAACTCATGTGCGGTGAATGCAAAGCACATCTCATACCCCGCATGCAGAAGTTTTTCGCGGAGCACAGGAAGAAGAGAGAGAAGGCGAGGAAGCTGATGGACAAGTTCATGGTGAAAGATTGATGTACGTACTCACGAAGGAAGGAAAGGACTACCTTGACAACGGCCTGCCAGAGAAGAGGCTCCTGCATGTACTCAGGGCAGGAAAGAAGGCGGTGAGCGGCCTCAATCCGATAGCGGTCGGGTGGGCGAAGAAGAACGGCTGGATAAGGATAGAGGCGGGGTACGCGGAGCTAACGCAGGAAGGCAGGGAGATGGTTGGAAGGAAGACAAACATGGAAATCGCGCTAGAGGATGTAAGCAAAGGCGAGAAGGTCGACCAAAAGATAATCTCGGTACTGCTGAGCAGGAAGCTTGTGCAGGAGGAGGGGGCAGAGGCCGAGGAGGTAAGCGAGATAACGCAGCTCACGCCGAGCATGATAGCCGGTGGGAAATGGAAGGGCGTGCCTTTCAGGCCATACGACATCAAGGCTCCTGCTCCTGAGGTCTGGCCGGGCAAGAAGCACTTCTTCACGCAGGCAATCGAGCACATAAGGAAGGTGTGGCTTGAAATGGGGTTCACGGAAATGAGCGGGCCCATGGTTGAAACGGCATTCTGGAACTTCGACGCGCTATACCAGCCACAGGACCATCCTGCAAGGGACATGGCCGATACATTTTACATGAAGAACCCCAGGACAGGAAAAATTCCAGCAGCCATAGCAAGCAGGGTCAAGGAAATGCATGAAAGCGGGGACGATATAGACAGCACTGGCTGGCAGTACAAATGGAGCTCCGAAGTGGCAAAGCAGCTATGCCTAAGGACGCACAGCACATCGCTCTCCGCGCGCACGCTCGCAAGCCTGAAACCTGAGGATCTGCCAGCGAAGTTCTTCTCAATAGGAAAGGTGTTCAGGAATGAGGTGCTGGACTGGAAGCACCTGTTTGAGTTCTTCCAGACCGACGGAATAGTCGTGGACGAGAACGTCAACTTCAGGCACCTGCTAGGATATCTCAGAAGGTTCCTGGACAAGATGGGCTACAAGAAGGTCAGGTTCAGACCGTCATACTTCCCTTACACGGAGCCTAGCGTTGAAATGGAAGTGTACATACCTGAGAAAAAGAGCTGGATGGAGCTTGGTGGCGCAGGCATGTTCAGGCCAGAGGTGGTGAAGCCTCTGCTCGGGAAGGAAATACCTGTGCTCGCATGGGGCCCTGGGCTAGAAAGGCTTATAATGGAGGCCTATGCGCTGAAGGACATCAGAGACGTCTACAGCAACAACCTTGCGATATTGAGGAGAACGAGGATGTGGTGATATGGCGCTCATAAATGTAAACACGAAGGACTTGCTGAAGCTCATCGGCAAGAGCATGCCCCTTGACAGATTGGAACACAACCTTGCCATGTTCGGGGTAGTGCCAGAACGAGTAACGGATAAAGAATGCGAACTAGAGGTCTTCCCGAACAGGCCAGACATGCTCTCTGTCGAGGGCCTGGCAAGATCGTTCGCAGGCTTCATAGGAGCCAAAAGGGGGTATATTGAGTACGAGGTTCACAATTCTGACTACGAGGTCGAGGTGGGCGGTTCGACAAAGGACATAAGGCCAGAGATAGTCTGCGCCGTTGTCAAGAACGTGAAGCTGACTGATGAGCTTGTAACGAGCATTATGCAGCTACAAGAAAAGCTGCATCTCACCTATTGCAGGAAAAGAGCCAAGGCCTCGATAGGAATCTACGACCTTGATTCCATAATTTTCCCTGTGACATACAAGGCGGAGAAACCTGATTTCTCGTTCATGCCTCTGGATTTCAAGAGGAAGCTAACGCTGAAGGATATTCTCAAAGAGCATCCGAAGGGAAGGGATTACGGATGGATAATAGGGAATATGCCAAGGTATCCTCTGCTCATAGACTCCAAAGGAACAGTACTCTCTATGCCGCCGATCATAAACTCGGAGGAATCGAAGGTGACCGAACGCACGAAGAACCTGTTCATAGACGTCACTGGAACCGACAAGAAGACCGTGAACGAGGTGCTGAACATATTGGTCTGCGCCTTGGCGGACAGGGGTGGTAAGGTGTTCGGCGTCAAAGTAAGCTATCCTGCAAAAAAGATAACCACGCCGCAGCTCGAGCCTTGGAAGAACAGGGTTTCCATCGATTATGTGAACCAGGTGCTCGGATTGGACATCAATGCCAAGGAAGCGGCAATCCTTCTGGAAAGAATGAGGTTCAATGCCAGTCCGGGGAAGGACGGCATGATAGAGGTGGAAATCCCGCCGTACAGGACCGATATAATGCATCCGATAGACCTTGTGGAGGACATAGCCATAATGTACGGTTATGACAATATCGAACCTTATCTGCCAGAAGTGGCGACGATAGGAAGCGAGAAGCCTATAGAGGCTACGACAAGGAAGCTCAGGGAGCTGATGATAGGCTCCGGATATCAGGAGGTCATCACTTACGTGCTTACTAGCAAGGAGAACCTGTTCAAGAAAATGGGAATCAAGGAGGAGGCTGTGGCCGAAACGTTGAATCACAAGTCCGAAGAATATTACGCTTGTAGGAACTGGCTGTTACCAAACATCATGGGCGTCCTTTACGCGAACAGGCATAACGCATTTCCGCAAAAAGTGTTCGAGATAGGGGACTGCATAACGCTCTCCAGCGACGAAACAGGAACGAAGGTCACAAGGAGGCTTTGCGGCGCCGAGAGCCACGAAAAAGCAAACCTGACCGGAATCAAGTCGGTTGCGGAAGAGCTGCTGAGGAACATGGGCATGAAGCACGAGATAAGGCAGCTCAGCCATCCCAGCTTCATAGAGACCAGGTGCGGGGAGATAATCATAAACGGGAAGCGCGCCGGTTTCCTAGGAGAAGTTCATCCGCAGGTGCTGAACAATTTCAACATAGAAATGCCCGTAGTGGCGTTCGAGATAGAAGTCCCTATCTGAGCCAGCCGAAGAGCTGCTCGAATATCCCTGGCTTGTACTCGTATTTCTCGCCGAGAAGCGCTGCGGCGGCCCTCTTGAAACCCACGGCCGCCTTTGAGCGCGGCTTGAACTGGACAACAGGCATCCTGCTGCTTATCGACTCAGGCACAGCGGAATCCTCAGGAATCACACCAAGGATATCGTAGCCTAGCATCTCCTGAACTTCTGGCAGCCTCATCTCATATCTCTTGCCAGCAACTCGATTTACTATGACGCCAGCTATCCTTGTGCCTTTCCTCTCTGCAAGCTTTATCGCCTTGAAGGCATCGGTGACCGCCGGGAGTTCGGGATTCGTGACCACTATGACGCCGTCGGAGGCGTACATCGACGCCCTGGCTTCCTTGCCAAGGCCGGCTGCACCGTCAATAAGTATGAAACCTTTCCTGTCGAACAGGCTCCGCAGGGTCCTATGCAGCTTCTCGGCGTGCGAGCTGCGCACGGCGCTGACAGAGAGCGAGGCCGGTATGACCTTTACCCCTGACGGATGGATGTATGTCGCCTGAGAAAGCGTAGCCCTTCCGGAAAGCACGTCGTGCAGGGTCACAGGATAAAGCGGCACACCAAGATGCATGCCTAGGTTCGGCGTGGTTATATTGCCGTCTATGGCTATCACGCTCTTGCCCATCTGCACAAGCGCGGCAGCAAGATTAGCGCAGGCAGTAGTCTTGCCGACACCGCCCTTTGCAGACAGTATGGAGAGTATGACTGTCATGCTATCACCCTATTATTCGCTTTTCCAGAATAAAAAAGGCTTGCGGTCCTTTAGAGGTATATCCTGAAAATGTTGTCCGGTGCCCCTGCCACGCCTTCGGGAACATACCTGTTCCACGGCCTGTCGACAAGCATGACATCTGTCCCAACCTCTGCGACTTTCACGGCCGTTTCAATACAATCCTCGAAGAGCAGGTCTACTCCAAGCTCTTCACAGGCAAGTTCCTTGCTGCGGTAATCGCATTCGCCATTGCTGTCGTATTTGTCTCCTGTATGATAATTTGCATAGAAGTCCTTCGGGTAATGCGTCTCCAACCATTTGTTGGTTTTGGCTTCCACTCTAGCGGGCCTGGAAGTCATTGTTATCGCCTTGCCCCTATTCGCATAGTCCCTGACAACCTTTTTCATCTCAGGATATGGCTGCATTTCGTCAAAGTAATGAGAATCGAAGAACATCTCCATCCTTCTCGCGCCTTCAATCCGGCTGCATTTCCATATCCTCCAAAGATCGTAATGCGTGATGTCATCATATTTCAGGTTCGTGGCAAATGCCCCGTTGTGGAAGGCGTTTATGGCGTCAGCGCAGTTGGCCAGCACGCCGTCGATATCGAAGGCCGTGAGCATTCACAATAGATTGCTGGAAAAAGATTTAAGATGGTGCCCCGCACGGGATTCGAACCCGCGACTTCCAGCTTTCATCGCCCACAAAGGGCTCAACCCTTCTATGAACATAGAAGGCTGGCACTCTAATCCAAGCTGAGTTAGCGGGGCCCTAAACAAATCTTAATACGGAGAGCTTATATTTATTAGGGATTTTAGCGAATAGTGATAGCATGGACATCCGGAAGATAGAAAAGAAATGGCAGGACAAATGGGCCAAAGGAAGAATCTGGGAGCCCAGAAAGGGCAAGAAGAAGTTTTTCATGCATTTCGCCTATCCCGGCATATCAGGCTACCAGCACGTCGGCCACATGAGGGGCTTCACGTATACGGATGCCATATGCAGGTACAAGAGAATGACCGGACACGGCGTCTTCTTCCCGATAGGAACGCATGCCTCAGGCAACCAGGCCATAGGATTCGCGAACAAAGTCAAGAAGGGCGATCGGAAATGGATCGAATATCTTATAGCAAACGGCTATCCTGAGGGAAAGATGAAGGACATGGAGGATCCCAAAAAGGTCGTTGATTACTTCAATGCGAACTATATAGAAAACTGGAAAAAATACGGGTTCCTGGCAGACTGGGACTCGTTCACCTGCACCATCTATCCTGATTACGGCAAGTTCATAGAATGGCAATTCAGGAAGCTGAACGCACTGGGACTGCTGGTGAAAAAGCCTTACTTCGCCACCTTCTGCTCCAACTGCGGTCCGGTGGCAGTCGACCCGTCAGAAACCGACATATCGAAGGGAGGCAATGCACAGAAGCAGGAATTCACGCTAATCAAGTTCAAGCTCGGAGACGCTTACCTAGTCGCAGCCACGCTGCGGCCGGAAACGATGTTTGGGCAAACTAATCTATGGGTGGACCCAAATTTCGAATATGCTATTGCACAGGTAGGAACGGAAAAATGGATATGCTCGCCGCAGTGCGTGGAGAAGCTGAAAAACCAGAAGAGCGGCGTGAAGGAATCCGGTAAAATAAAAGGAGAGGAGCTCATCGGGAAATACGCCAATGCCTTGTCCATAGGCAAGGACATAATAATACTCCCTTGCGAGTTCTGCGATCCCAACGTTGGTACCGGCATAGTGACGTCAGTTCCGTCCGATGCGCCCTACGACTGGATGGCACTGAAGGACCTGCAGAAAAACTGCAATGGCAGCTACTGCGCTGATGTCAAGAAGCTGAAGCCGATACCAATCATAATCTCAAAGGAGTACGGCGACCTGCCTGCCGTCAGGATATGCGAAGAAATGGGGATAAAGGACCAGCATGACCCAAAGCTCGAGGAAGCTACCAAAATAATCTACAAGAAGGGATTCCATACCGGCGTGATGAACCAAAACTGCGGAAAGTACGCGGGTATGCCTGTCGAAAAGGCGAAGGAGAAGATAAAGGAAGAAATGATAAACGGAGGCAAGGCGGACGTGCTCTACGACCTCTCCGAGGAAGTCATATGCAGGTGCGGCGCAAAGGTCATAATCAAAAAAATACCCGACCAGTGGTTCATCAAGTATTCGGATGAAAAGCTGAAAGAAAAATCAAAGGCACACGCGAGGACAATGAGGGTGTATCCGCAGGACTATTACGAGAGCCTGCCGAGCGTGATAGACTGGTTCCAAGACAGGGCCTGCACAAGGTTAGGCAACTGGCTGGGCACAAAGATGCCGCTAGACACCAAATGGACAATAGAACCCATAGCTGATTCAACACTCTATCCTGCATATTATATCGTATCGAGATTCATTAACAGCAAAAAACTAAAAACGTCCGACCTGACCGAGGAGTTTTTCGACTATGTCTTCTTGGGCGAAGGGAAGCCGAAGAACGCGATATGGGATGTTGTGAAAGCCGAGTTCGAATACTGGTATCCTGTTGACATAAACCTCGGGGGAAAGGAGCACCAGACGGTCCACTTCCCGGTCTATGTGATGAACCATGTCGCGATAATGGGCAAGAAGAGCTGGCCTAAAGGCATATTCGTCAATTACTGGCTGACAGGCGAAGGAGGCAAAATATCCAAATCCAAAGGCGGGGCCGCAGCCTCGCCGCAGCAGGCGGCCGAAATGTACGGAGCAGATTCCCTCAGGCTCTACTATGCCCATATAAGCTCGCCTCACGCGGACGTGGTCTGGAACGAAGACAATGTTATTTCATACAAGAACCATGTAGCCGGCATTTATGAAATGGTCAGCGCACTCAAATCATTGAAAGGCGACAGCATGACGAGCCTTGAGAGATGGCTGCTCTCAAAGGCCAACACGAAGCTCAAGCAATATCTTGATTATATGGAGGAATATAATCTAAGGAAGGCGGTCGACATAGCTCTCTTCGAGTTCATGAACGATATGAACAGGTACCGGAAGCGCGGAGGCAACAACAAGAAAGTGGCCGCAGCCGTAGCCGAGATGTGGCTGAAGATGCTTGCGCCATTCACACCGCATATTTGCGAGGAATGCTGGGAAATTCTCGGAAAGAATGGAATGATATCAACTGAACAGATGCCGGCTCCGGACGAAAAAATGATAGATAAGAGGCTGGAGGCCATGGAAGAATACGTGCACAAGGTACTGAAGGACATAGAGGAAATAAAGAAGATTGCCAAGATAGAAAAGCCAAGGAAGATAACAATCTTCATATCGCCCTCGTGGAAATACGAAGCCTACAACCATGCGCTCGAGGGCAAGGATATCAAGACCGTGATGCAGACGCCGCTCAAGCAGCATGGCAGCGCGCTCGCCGCCTACTATCAGAAGCTTCTCAAGAACAGGCCGACGGAGGAGCTTTTCCTTACAGCCTCGGCCGAAACAAAAAGTCTGAAAGAAAACGAGAAGTTCTTCAGGGAAGAATACGGATGTGAAATAGAAATAGTGCCTGCTGAGAAATCGGAACATCCCAAAGCCAAATCGGCAGAACCCGCAAAGCCGGGAATATTGCTGAACTAAACCTTTTCAGATTTCTTCCAGAACTCCTCGAACTTCTCCTTGTAGTCGGTAGGTATGTTGAGGAACCAGCGCCCGCCGTCTCCGAACTCCTGTGTTATGCCGTGACGTCCGTCCGATACTATCACGAAAGGCCAAGCCTTGCCTAGCCTCATCTCTATGCCAATCTTTCTCAGCTTGTCGGAAAGATTGGAATCAACCTCTTCGGCTATCACCCTTATCTTGACACCGCGCTCAGCGGCCCTTCTAAGCGAATCTATAAAGATGCAGTCATTGCTGAACTGCTTCAGAACCATCAGAACGTCGACCCTCGAGATGTCAACTATGAAAGCAGCTTTGGCCAAGAAGTCCTTCTCGTAGTTCTCCCTTATCTTCTCCCCGCCCCAGACATCGCCCAATGGCACGAGCTTGCCATACATTCCTGACAGCCTTTCGAAGAGGTCCTTTTTGGCCATGTATTCCCTTATGACATGGCTCATAAACCTCGGGAAAGGGTCCGCGCTAGCGCTGAGCCAGAAAATCTTGTTCTTGTCCTTGCTGCTTTCCACAAGCCCCTTCTCCTGAAGGGAATAAAGATACTTGTAGGCGTTTGTCACGGAGACATTGGCAGCAGAAGCAATCGTGTTGGCGTTGCATTTTATCTGCCGCTCGCGCCTGAGCATGAGCATGGCCTGCAAAACCTTGATTTCCAACTCGTCGAAATAGCCGCTCTGCTGGAGCGCTGCGCAGAATTCGTCGATGGAGACCATGCTATAAATTATATATGAGGATTTAAATTATTAACACCATTATAAGCTGGCTTATAAAGCAGGCGGCAAACCTTTTTATAGTATTTTCTGCCATTAATTGCCATGCAAATGAACGATTTCATAAGGATAACGTTCACGGGAAGGATAAAAGAGGGCGGACAGGTCTTCGATACCGGCGAGAAGGTGCCAGTCATAGTCGGCGCAGAATACGTGATAAGAGGTCTCGACAAGGTGCTGCACGACATGACAGTCGGGGAGAAAAGGACGGTGGAGATATTCCCTGACGGCGCTTTCGGCGAAAGGCGCGCTGACTTCGTAAAAACCATACCTCGCGCAGAGTTCGTAAAGCACGGCACAGAGCCAAAGCCCGGCATGGTCGTGAACATGGACAACCTGCGCGGAAGGATAATGAGCGTGAGCGGGGGGAGGGTGAAAGTCGACTTCAACCACCCTCTTGCAGGCAAGATCCTGGTCTATGATGTTGAAATAGTCAGCAAGATAGAGCAGCCAGAAGAAAAGATAAGGGCCATATTCGAATTCTACACCAAGACACCATCAGACAAGCTGAGGCTGGAAATCAAAGGAAAGGAGGCCGAGCTCTTCATTGCCCCGATAATCCATCCTGCATACAAGAAGCAGATGGCAGGAGACATGATAAGGTTCGCGGGAATGGAAAAAATCAAGTTCTCTGAGGTTTTCGAGAAGGAAAAATAAAATTTCTACAAGGCTGCGCAAATTATAAATTTTCTTATAAAATCTTGCCCCTCTTTTATATACCACGCCCGAAAAAGATTATTCACCAAAGGCTAGGAGGTAGATAGCATGGCAGTAAGATCAGATCCAACAAAGAACTCTTCAGTGGACGAAGAACTAAAGAAACTCCTGGAAACAAGGCGCGCAGAAATAAAGGTAGTGGGCATCGGAGGTGCGGGCAACAACACCATCTCAAGGATGATGCAGGTGGGCATAGTGGGCTCTGAAGTTGTGGCGCTCAACACCGACGCTCAGGACCTTCTCTACACCGACGCCGACACTAAGATTCTCATAGGAAAGGAGCTGACGCGAGGCCTCGGGGCGGGCGCAAACCCGCAAGTCGGGATGGAAGCTGCAAAGGAAAGCAAGAGCGAGATAAAAGACGCCCTGGAAGGCGCAGACATGGTCTTCATAACCTGCGGCCTAGGAGGAGGGACAGGAACAGGAGCAGCACCGGTGGTGGCGGAGACCGCTAAGAAAATGGGCGCACTGACGGTAGCGATAGTCACGCTGCCTTTCACTATGGAAGGAAAGCAGAGGATGGACAACGCGAGAGGGGGCCTTGAGGAGCTGGAAAAGAACGTGGACACGCTGATAGTCATACCCAACGACAAGCTCCTTGAGATAGTGCCTGACGTGTCGATAATAACAGCATTCAAGGTCAGCGACGAAATACTCGTGAACGCGGTCAAAGGCATAGCCGAGCTTGTGACAAAGCCCGGACTGGTCAACCTTGATTTCGCCGACATAAAGGCCGTCATGGGAGAGGGCGGAATAGCCATGATAGGCATGGGCGAGAGCGACAGCGAGAACAGGGCCATCGAAGCCGTGGAGAAGGCGCTGAACAACCCGCTGCTCGACGTGGAAATAGATGGGGCAGAAGGAGCGCTGATAAACGTCAGCGGAGGCTCAGACGTGACTATAAAGGAATGCCAGACCATAGTCGAGGCGGTCTCGTCGAAGCTGCATCCCGACGCCAAGATAATCTGGGGAGCGCAGATAGTGAAGGAGCTCGGCGACGTCGTAAGGGCGATGCTGATAGTGACAGGAGTGAAGAGCCCTCAGATATACGGACAGGTAAAGACGTTCACAGGGGAGAAGGAGAAGGAAATCGAGAAAATCCTCGGGATAGACTTCGTATAAGGCCTTCCCTTTTGTCTTTTTCTTCTTGTTTTTGCGGCCGGAGCGGCAGCGCTGTTAACATTTAAATAGTCTTCGTTATAATAGTCAGAATAGGTTCTGGTGAGATGATGGGAATAAAGAGCCTATTTTCGCCGGCAGCATGGAAAGAAAGGCTGACGCAATACAAGAGGACCGTCGAGGTCAGCAGAAAGCCGGACAGGATGGAGTTCAACAGCTCGGCAAAGATAACCGGGATAGGCATAGCGCTGATAGGTGCGATAGGGTTCGCGATATTCCTTGCCTACCATTTCATAATGCTGGTGGTCAAATGATATTCACCATAAGGACGACTGTTGGCAGGGAGAACTCGGTGCTCGAGACCATTTCAAACAAGGCGAAAAACGTGGGCGCTAACGTCGCTTCAATGCTCCATCCTGAGGAGCTCAAGGGCTACATCTTCATAGAAGGCGACATAGACTCAATCGAGAAGGCCGTGGCAGGCGTCCCGCACATAAGGGGCATAATAAGGAAGGAAGTGAAGCTTGAAGAGCTGAAAAGGTTCCTCGAAGTCAAGAAGATGGAGATAAAGGTCAGCAAAGGGGACATAGTCGAGATAACCGGAGGGCCTTTCAAGAACGAGAGGGGCAAGATTGTCAGGGTGGACGAAGCAAAGGAGGAGGTCACAATAGAGCTGCTTGAGGCAGCCATACCAATCCCGATAACGGTCAACATGGAATCCATCAGGATTATAGAGTCGGCCGAAAAATCTGTGAAGCCAAAGGAGGAGGGCAAATGATGGGAAAGCAATCGATAAAGGTTATGGTGGAGGGCGGCAAGGCCGTGCCAGGTCCGCCGTTGGGACCGGCGCTTGCAACTGCCAAAGTGAATGTCGGCAAAGTGGTCGCTGACATAAACGAAAAGACCAAAGAGTTCAAGGGAATCAAGGTTCCAGTCGAGGTCGTGGTCAACACCGATACGAAAGAATATGAGATAAGCGTCGGCAGCCCTCCGATATCGCAGATGATCAAGAAGGAGATAAAGGCCGAAAAACTCTCCTCGACGCCTTGGTCCAAGCCTGCTGCTAAGGAAGGCGAAGCCGCGCCAAAGGAGTTCAAGGAGAGCATAACCATGGAAGCCCTGATAAAGATTGCCATCTCAAAGAAGGACTCCATGAAGACGCCGGACCTGAAGGCGGCCGTGAAGGAGGCGCTAGGCAGCTGCCTCAGCTGCGGGGTCATGGTGGAAGGCAAGAACCCCAAGGAAATAATCAAGGAGATAAGCGAAGGCAAGTGGGATTCCAAAATCAGGGCATAGGAGCAACCTTTAAGAGCGTTTTTCCCGCCCAAAGCATGCTTAAATCTTTTTCTGCACAATACAATTGCTATGAGTTTGGGGAAGCTGTTTTGGTTCACGGCAGCCAGCACAGCCATATTCCTGGCGATGTACGTGGCGGGCTTCGACCTGCTGAAGATAGTGCTTGCGCTTCTTGTGATAAACATGGTCGTCTTGAAGGCATCGCATGACGAGGCCTTCGAAAAGATAAACTTCAGCGGCTTCATCGCAGGCAAAATGGAGAAGGTCGAGGACGTGGTGTCGGACCTGACAAAATTCATGAGGGAAAAGGAAGGCTTCGTATCAAAGGCCGGCGATGTCACATTGGGAGGAATAGAGGACGCGATGAAAAAACAGACCGAAAGCGTCAGGATGGAGATGAATGAGAAGCTGGACAAGATGGCTGAGAAAGCCATAGAGATAGAGAACAGGATGAGCGACCTGAAGAAGACGTTTTCAGCCGCAGTGGCGAGCCTGGACGACAGGCTCAACAGCGTCGAGAAACCCGAAGAAATAGAGGGCGTAGAGGAACCTGAAGGCGCGCCGGAGCTTCCGGCAGAAGGCGAGGAAGCCAACTGATTCTAGAATAGCAGCATTATCAGCAACAGCAGAACGAACATATTTCCAAAGTCGGCCATCGAGGTGGTTACGGGTATGAGGAAATTGTCGGGGTCCTCGCCCTTTCTGTAGAAGTATCTCCCGAGCGTTATTGACACCATGAAAGCGGACGAAACGAACAACGCGATATCCGCTAAGGTTATGACCATAACTTTAAGGGCAAGCATGGCCGTGACGCCATATCCTGAGAGCATAGAAACAACCAACGCAACAGCAACGCTTATTGCGCCAAGACATATGGCCACGACAAATATCTGAATCAGCAGCTTCCTCAGCTCGGCGTTCCCCCAGGTGTTGCCACTTATCTTCCCCTCGTGGAGCATGGTGGAGTATCTTGAGGATATTATAGTACCGTAGTCGCCCAGCATGTCATTCAGGGCTGGCAGGAGCACGACCAACGGCATAAGCGAAAGGAAAAGCGGCCTTATCTGTTCAAGCGCAAGGCCACCGAAAGAGCTCAGCACCGAGGCCAGCAAAAGCACCTTTATGCTCTCCTTCACTATTGTGCCGAAAACGTTTGAATGCGGCCCGTACTCCTTCACATAGAAGAGGGTCTTTTTGGATATCCTGTGCTCCCTATGTATTTTGTGGGTGAGAGGGTGATATTTCCTCCTTTCCTTCTTTCTCAAAACCTCCAGTTTCCTCAAAAGACGTTGCTTCATATCAACACCAAAGCAACCAGCAGCGACACAACGCTTGTTATATCGCCTGTCGTGGTTATGAACGGGCCCATTATGTTGTCAGGATCATGGCCCTTCCTGAAAAGGTAAAACGTCGCAAAAAGCGCCAGCGGGATCTCGACCGCATTTGCTATCAGGCCGGCAAGAAGCGGCACTATAATTATCTCGGGGTTCAGGACGCCGAGGACGAGCAGATTGAAGGAGGCAGCCAACAGGCCCAGCATCAGGGAAACGAACACGGCGAGGAAAAAGGACGCAAGTATGTTCGACCTTACTATCCTAGTGCGGAACCTGTTGCATTTGATGACCCCAAGGAAAAGCCCAGAGGTCATCCTCGCGGAAAGCGTGCCGCTTATGTTCCCCCTCATCTCCAGGAAACCGGGCAGGAGAATGAGCATACCTGGCAACATGAACATCCTGTCAGTGTAAACCGCCAAGACAGTGCCCGCCAAAAGCCCTCCCGTTATCGAGATGAACTGGGCTGAAAATATGTCCCTGAAGTTCTTGTCGAAAATCCCCATAAATATATCATCGCGTCTGCCGATTATAAATCTTTAAATACCTTTCCCGGATAATAATATTCACTGCTTCGGCAGTAGCATTGTGCGCGTGTTGATTATGGAAAAGACGGAATTCGTTGAAGCGATAAAAAAGGCCAGAGAAGGGGGCAAGGAAAGGAAGTTCAAGCAGTGCTTCGATTTGGCGATAAATTTCAGGAATCTTGACACGAAGAAGCCCGAAAACAAGATAAAGGCGGAGGTGTTGCTGCCGAAAGGCCTTGGGAAGGAATCTA
>JAWABM010000010.1:0-25052 GCA_038999215.1 Candidatus Aenigmatarchaeota archaeon
TCTGCAGCATGGCCTCCCCCCTGGAGCCGTCCGCTTCCACTCTCCCGATAAGCGGATCGAGCTTCTCGAGCCACTTCAGGATTTCCTCAGGCTCTATTCTGTCCTTTCCGGGTTCTTCTTGCCTTTCCGCCATGACGTAATAGAAATGGCTGAAAAAGGATTTAAACCGATGTCAGACCATGAACATGCGTCCGGAAACTGGTTTGTACGATTTCAGCAAGTTCATGATTCTGACGAAAGAGCTGTAGGCAGCCGGGGATAGGTGCGCGGGACTATTGCCGTTTTCTTCATGTTGGGAACGGCGCGGCAGGGGCTCTTCACGCTCGTAGGTGCGCGAATCTTCCGTTTGCATGCTGAAGTTGTCGTCTGCGAAGCATTTTTTGTAATTGTAATGGTGATTGCGCTCGTCTTGTATGTAAGACGGGTCATCATCGCTGAAGTCAAAGGCTGTGTTATAATCCGGCTTGTACTCCCATCCTGGAGGGACCCACTTTCCGATCCCTTCCTGCCAATCATATCGCCATTCCCAATCAGCTGGGACGAATGGCATTTATAAATATATTTGTCGCAGGTTCAGCTTATATTTCACAGACCTCGAAAGCAAGAGTAAAACTCTTTTTACCGTTTCTTTCCGAATATCATATCGAGCACTATGTCCAGCTCGCCCATTTCCTCCAGCTTCTTGAACTCCTTGAGCAGCTCGCCTTCTATGTATCTGTTCCTGCCCGAGACCACCATTATGTAGAACTCCTCGGTCGATATGGTTTTTGGATCCCTGTTTCTCCTCAATATCTCCCTGGCCGCTACTTGTGCCGTATACAGGATGTCGTTCCTAACTTCCTCGTCATAGCCGGTCTTCTTGAGCCTGCTTTCAAGGTTTGTGAGAAACAGCTCCTTGTAAAACTCTCTCTCCGTGCGGCTGCAGCCTTGTATGGCCTCGTAAAAGTCGGGCAAGGAATAGACGGGCCGTATTCTTTGGTTGCTGTTGCTGCTCTTCTGCATCAAGTATTCCTTGACGGCGTGCACAAACGCCATATCGATTTTTTCTTCGTCCGTCATGCCTAAGAATAAGGAAGAAATGCTTATAAGCCTTTCAGGAACTCCTCCTCTTTGAAGTGCAGCTTGCCCGGGACCGTTATTACGGCCGGCGTGCCCATCTTCATCTTTGCAACCTCCTCGCAGGTGCCGCAGCGCACCTCGGAGCCGTCCGTTCCGAGCCCTGCCGCAGCCACTATCACGTCCTTGGGTTTCAGAGCCTTCGCCTTCAGCAGGATCTTCAATGCGTCCGCGACGCTCATGTACAGCTTCACCTCCGCGTCGAGGTCGAGAAGGAGCAGGGTGTGCAGGCCGGCCTTCTTATTGGTCTTGAGCGCCTCTTTGACCGCCTCCACCTGCCCGCTGAACGGGATTGTCGCAGTGCGCCCGAATTTGTACAGCTGCAGCCCTGTCTCAGCCACAGCAGAGAATATCGAAGCGTTGTGGATTATGCGCACCGGTACCTTCTGCTTTTTCGCCTCCAGCACGAGCTCCACGTGCGTCGTGGCAGCCAGCGGATCGCCCGGAACGAAGAGCGCCACGTCCCTATCCTTCACCTTCGCGACGAACGCCTCAGAGCCCTCCTCGAGCTCCCTGCGCCTCAATTCCGTCACTTTCCCCACTATTCTTTCCAGACCGGCTAGCGTGCCGAGCCACCTGTTCGTATACAGCTCGGCGTAGCGCTCGCATTTCCTGGCTATTTCCGCTCCCTCGAGCGTGAGCCCCCTCTCGTCCCCCAGGCCCAGCCCTATAATATATAGCATACGTCTATCTCGTGCGCCGAGTTATTTAAAACTTGGGCATCCTACCTCTTCTTATGGAAGGCTTCGATAACGTCTGCCCCGAATGCAAGAAGGGCAGGATAGTGCGCGATTATGAGCGGGCCGAAACCTACTGCGAGGAGTGCGGCGCTGTTTACGATTCCAATCTGCCAGGCGTCGGGTCGGGCAGGAACGACTTCGACGAGGAGGGCAGGCCCCAATCTCCGGGCGGGCCGGCGCCCAAGTACAAGCTGCACGACAAGGGCCTTTCGACCGACATATCCTACAGCGGCAAGGACGCCCAAGGCCGCTCGATTGACAAGGGCATGGTCCGCAGGCTGAGGCGCGTGCACTGGCAGACCATAACAGGGGGCGATCGCAGCTTTATAGCCGCGCTGCAGACGCTTGACAATTACGGCTCAAGGCTTGGCCTTCCCGAGGATTACCGCGAGGAGGCGGCTTATTATCTGAAGGAAACCAGGCACAGGCTGTCTAGGGGCAGGTCTTTCGAGGACCTGACAGCAGCCATCTATTATCTTGTTTGCATAGGCCGCGGGACGCCCCGCTCGCTCGATTTCGTGTGCAGGAAGTGCAACCGCAACAGAAAGTTCATTGGCAGGGCCGAGAAGGCGCTGAAAAAAGAGGTGGAGGAATTCAAGGCCCTTCAGGTCCCCGACAGCGAGAGCTACCTGCCCTGGCTCTGCACCGACCTGAAGCTGTCCGTCGGCTCCAGGAACGCCGCCAAGAAGGCGCTGAAGGAGATGAAGGACCTTGGCATTTCAACCGGCAGGAATCCTGTCGCTGTAGCTGCCACCGCAACCTACGTGGGCGCCATAAGCAGCAGGGAGCGCAGGACGCAGAGGGAGGTCTGCAATGCCGCCGACATCACCGAGGTCACCCTGAGAAACATCATCAGGGAATACGAGGAGAAGAAGGGCGTAAAGGTGAATAGCGAATGAGGATAGCATACGATGTCATCGGCAATCGGAACAAGGCGGTCGCCATAATGGATTCCCGGCCCGAGAACGGCGAGAAGGCCGCAGCCAAGGAGATAATGGAGCGCTGCCCAAACGTGAAGTCGGTCCTGATGAAGGGCTCGCCCCGAGAGGGCGTCTACAGGATATACAGCCTGCGTCTGATAGCAGGCGACAAGGATACGGAGGTAGTCCACCGCGAGCACGGCCTCATTTTCAAGCTCGACCCCCAGAAGGTCTACTTTTCGCCCCGAGAATCAACCGAACGCCAGAAAATGGCGGTTATGGTCAAACCAAGGGAGCGCGTGCTCGTTATGTTTTCCGGAATATCGCCATTCGGCATAGCGATTGCCAAACACCAGCCGACCGCAGAGGTCGTGTGCGTCGAAATCAACAAGGAAGCCCACGATTATGCCGAGCAGAACGTAAGGCTGAACAGGGCGTACAATGTCAAAAATTACTGCTGGGACGTGCGCGACGCCACCGGCCTCGGGAAATTCGACAGGATACTCATGCCTCTGCCTGAGAGCGCCGTAAATTTCCTCGACGTCGCCTTTGCCTCGGCAAAGAGAGGAGCCATTATACACCTTTACGGGATTTCCCGCGAAAAGGGCTTCAGGGATCTCAAGAGCGCAGTTGCGTTGGCCGCGAAGCAGTGCGGCAAAAGGATAAGGATAGTTTCCGCGCATAAAGTCCTGCCCTACGCGCCGTTCACCGTTAAGGCGCGCGTGGACATCAAGATGCTTTAGTCACTCCTCTTCTTGGGCGGCGCCGTTTTCATCGTCGTCCTCGAGCAGAGCTTCTTCCGCTATCCTCAGCCTTGATTCCTGCGCCTCCTTTGCGGTGAAGACTATCGCCCTGAGCACGTGCGGCTTGAACAGCCCTATGTTGTTCTTTTTTCTCGCATGCTCCATGGGCTCGTAGTTGTTCAGGAAGTTCGCGAGCCTTGAGGCGTAATAGGCGCCCATCTCATCGTCCAACAGGTTCCTCTTGATGACGTTCGATATCGGCACAAGGAACTTCTGCCTCGTGCCTGGCATCACGTCGAGCCCGCGCCTGTCGAACAGGCTCTCCACGAAGGCCGTTTCCTCTGGCGACGTGAGCCTCCTGTTTATCATTGCCACTCCGCACGAGTCAACTATCACCGCCACGGCCTTCACCGTGTTGTCGTAGAGCATGCCCGCATGCCCGATGAAGGCCTCGTACTCTTTCTTCCCGAGCTTTTCCATCATCCATTCATGGTAATGGTACAGTGTCGATTCCATTCCGCCCCTTAGTATGCTCGCTCCCGTCTTGCCTATGTACTTGCAGAACGCCTCGTGCGTGGCGCTGCGGAACGCCTCGTCCGGCAGAAGGAAGACCGCCTCCGTCCTGCCGCCGAAGAAATCCGAGCCAGGACGGTAGCTGAGCAGCCCGGCCTTCTCGTACTTTTCCATCATTTCGTCATCCTTGCTGAAGACCGGATAGTACGATATTTTCAGCGGCGCGGCCGGATCGCCGAGCTCCTTCTCTATCCTGAAGTCCTTCAGCCTTTCTATCTCCTCGTAATTTATCTCGAAGAGCGTCTGCGCGTTGTGGTAGAAGGTCGTGATGCCGCAGTGGCGCCTTCCTTTCTTGTCGGTCCATTCGCGGAGCTGCACCATCGCGTCACCGTATTTTTCCTGCGTCTCGGGCGACTGCGGCCTTATCCTCAGCGCGTATATTTTTTCGCCGCTGTCATCCTCGTCTTCGATGTAGTCATTGTCCAAGCAGCCTTTCCATTCCTTAAGCTCCTTTTTTGTAGGCTTCTCGATGCCGTTCTCCTTGAGAAAATGCCTCACTTGGTTTATCAGCTTCGGGTCTGCCATGGGAATCCCTGCCTGGTCGGGGCTTCAATCGAAGTCGTCGAGCAGCGCCTGCCTCGGTATCGGCGTGGCGCTGTAGCCCGGGTCGCAGCCCATGGCCGCATAGACCTGCGTCCAGCTGTTCATCGGCGGCTCTTCAGCCGGCCAATAATAGTCGTACGCAGCCTTCTTCGCTTCGGCATTGTTCATCATGATCACCTTATGTTGTACTTCCTCTCCATGTCCTCGACCTTGGCGTTTATCCAGTCGAGGTCCAGGTTGCCGTCCCTGATGTACTGCTGGTAGGCCTTGCTCAGGTACATCCTCGCGGTCGTCTGGTTGCCGCCCTCGGCCGCCTGCTTCGCCTTCTGCAGGTAGGCGAGCGTCACCCTTCTGTTGCCCACGAACCTTCTGAAGTGCATCGGCACGGTGTCGGCTGTCATTCAGTCCGCCCTCCTGACGTACTCCCTTATGTCCTCCTTGCAATCGGAGCAGTACGGCTCGCCCTTCTCGAGCCTCTCCTTGGTGTGCTGCACGAACTCGGAAACGCTCATGCCCTGCTGCATCGAGCACCCGTACTCGTCGCAGTGCCTGCCGAGCTTCTGCACGACATTCCTCCTGCTCCCGTCAGGCGCGCCGAACACGTGCCCGATTTCATGGTAAGCGAGCGTTTTCACGACCTTCTGCCTGAACTCCTCTGGCCTTATCGTGCTGAATCTTTTAAGGGATATCACTGTGCCGATGCCCCTGCTGGCCCCGCCGAGCACGAAGTTCGTCCCCCAATCCTCGCTGGTGATATCGCTCCCTAGGACGGCGAAATCGTAATGGTCCTGCGCTTTTCTCCACGGCTCCAGCCCGAACAGGTCGTTTATCTTCGAGGCGTCCACCTGCCTGCCGAAGCCCTTGTCTTTTTCGAGAAGGCATTCCTGAACGTACCAGTCCACGGAGTTCCATCTTGTCAGCTTTCCGTCGGCATCCCTCCAGTTGGGCTGCCTCCAGACGCCGAAGTCCTTTATGACCGCGCTGCCGCCGCTGATTTTCAGGATATCACGGGCTGCGTCCATCACGGCGTCATAGTCCTCTTTCGGCACGTCCGCGGACCTTATGAAGTATATTGGCAACATATTTGCCACTAAATAATAGTTACTATTAGGTAGTATATAAACGTGCCGTTTCAGCCCTCTGCCGGTGCCCGCCTGGAGCGGCAGGCGAAGCCCTTTACTATTGGCAGCGCATCGTAGACCGAGAGCGACCTGTCGGTCAGGTCTTCATCTATGAACGGTGATATCCCTACCGCCCTTGCCGCATGCTGCGCCTTCCTGACGCAGTCCCCGGAATGGAAGCCGCCTATTATCCTCGGGTTCGAGAACTGGACTATCTTCAGGAACTCCTCGTAGGCCGCGCCATGTTCGTGGTCGCTGTCAAAGACCGTGATGTTGAACGGGAGCAGCACGTCGCCCGGTTTGGGCGTTATCTCCTTGGATATCTGGTCCTTCAGTATCGCGCCGTACTGCGAGAAGACCGCGTGGTATATCTTGAAGCCGCCGGCCCTGTAGTTCTCCAGCCTCTCGTTTATCTTGCTGATTTCGTAGGCCGTCGTTGCGGGCAGGCCCTCGTACTTCTTCAGCGAGGACGCCGCCTCGGCCAGCGCCCGGAACTCCTTCACGTATTTCTCCTGCGGGAACAGGAAGAGCAGGTTCGCCATGCCAGAAGAGGCACGGTCACGGATTTAAGCCTTGCGCAGATCGAGCACATAATGGCTTATCCCCGGCGCATAGCCCTTTACCCTGCGGACCGCCAGCAGCTTCGTCCCTTTGGGCGCCTTTTTCGCCGAAGCGTCCTTCAGAAGGCAGTGGCAGTGTATCACCGCCCCTTTCTTCGCCATGCGCAGGGCAGCGGGCAGGAACTTCTCCGTGCCCCATAAGTAGCCCATTATCACGCGGTCGGCCGCGCCCTCGAGCCGGCGGGCGAAGCGCCTGCAATCGCCTTTGAGGACCTCGACATTCCTCAGGCCGTTGCCTGCGACGTTCATCTTCAGGTATTTTATTGCAGCTGGATTGATATCGATAGCATAGATTTTCTTGACTTTCGCATGCTTTGCCAGCGGTATCGACCAATAGCCGATTCCCGCGAACATGTCGACCACGGTCTCGCCCGGCTTCGCCGCGGCAGCCAGGCGTATTTTTTCGGCCTTGTTGCCCTGCGACCACATTATCTTCCGCACGTCCAGTAGGAACGAGCAACCGTGCTCCCTGTGCAGCGTTTCGCTGCAGCGCTTGCCGGCGAGCCATTCTACCTTCGGTGTCCGCACGGCGTCGCTTATCCCTTTCTGCAGGTACGCCGAATCCAGGTATGGCAGCAGCTCCAGGCAGGCCTTGCCGATCAGCTTGCGCTTCCTGTACAGGCCGGGCCTGAGCTTGATCAGCAGGATTTTCCCTATTATCTGGTAGCCCGACGGGAGCAGCGCCAGCTCCTTCTCGAAAAGCCGCCCTTTGAGTTTCAGCCGCAACTTCGCTCCGAAATTCATCGCAAATCCCTTATAATTTGTAGCGCCCGCGATAAATTATAGCTTTGCGTATAACACCTGCTTGGCGCAAGAGAAGAAAAAAAAGAAAGGGGGCCGGATTTCCCAGGACTTCAACGGCCTTTATGCGAACGTTGATTTCACGATCAATAGCGTTCCTATCAACGCCAAAACGAGCCCTATGACGTTGAACAGCGCTGTTCCCCAGACGAGCGTCGAGGACGCCACGCCGAATGCGCTAAGGTCGACCGTGAATGTCTCGGCGAGCAGCAGCGATACGCCGGCTGTTCCGAGCATCCCGAAACCTTGCGCAGACTTCTGCCTCATTTTCGCGTATTCCGCGAGGACAGGGGCTATCAGCAGCGCCAATCCAAGCCATACCATGTCTGCTACCACTTTTTTCACCTAATAAGGGTTTTCTCCGCACCCCTAATAAAGGCTCTTTCTCGTTACTACGGAATAGAAATGCTTATAAGGCACCATAGGATTAGGCGATTGCCGAAGTCATTTGAGCTTGTCTACCACGTATCCGAAGGCTATCAGCACCTTGTCGCCCTTCCTCAGCTTGATGTCCCCGCGCACGGGAATGGGCTTTTTCACCCCGCTTATGTCAACGATTGCGTTCCCTTCCTTCACGTTCAGCACCTTTCCTTCGCACAGGGTGTCCATGCTCTAAGAATTGGCTTAACTTTCTTAAATAATTTCACGTGAAGGTCTGCGTCGTGAACCTGTACAGCTCGGCCGCGCGGTCCTTCCAGGTGTTCCTGTTCATTCCTGCCTTTTCGCACAGGTTCTCGAGGTACTGGATGGCGCTCCAGTGCTGCTCGACAGGCACCTGTGGCAGGAAAAGCCCTGACATCACGCCCTTCTTTATTATCAGGCCGTCCGTTCCCAGCCTTATCCTTTCCGGATATTCCTCCGGGCTCTTCGCGGCAATCCTCTCTGGCGGCGAAAGCACCGACACCTCCACTTCGAGCTTGTCAAGGTCCCTCGCCATCAAGGGGCTGAAACGCTCGTCCCTAAGCGCCGAGAGCGCTGCCTGCACGCAGCCGTCTATTAACGGTTTATCGGGGTAGGGCAGTCCTATGCAGCCGTTGAGGTTGCGGTAGCCCCCGACCCTTTTATACAGGGTCACGAACACCCCGGCCTTCTGGTCCAGCTCCTTCGGGTACTCCGGCGGTATGATTATCATCTCCTCCCTCAGTTCCGCCGCTATCACGTCCTTCACCAGTTTCACGAGGAACTCTCCTGCCGCCTTCGATATCATGCCCTTAAATTGCTTTCGGTGGAATATATGGTTATGGCTGAGAAGGAATACATGACTATTCTCGCGGAGAAGAGGTTCGACGGCAGGGAGATCGCCTACACGGTCATGTGCCCCAAGAAGATGGGGAAATCCGACATCGGGCTGTGCAACGGCTGCGGCCACAAGATGGCCTTCGGTTCCGAGCAGAAGGAGGTGCGCTCGCCTTCGGGAGCAGTGGCCTTCGAGCCGGTGCCGGCGGTTGATTGTTCTTATCCCGCGGGAATGGGCGAGGAAGAGCTCGCGAGGTTCATGGGGCTGTACAGGGGCGCGACGGGCCAGCGGCCCAAGAGGTTCCCGCAGGACCCTGACGAGTTCGACGCCCTGATAGAGCAGACGCTCTCATATCTTCCGAAAAAGAAGTGCTGATTCTGAAAGAATTGGTAGCGGGGAACGGATTTGAACCGTCGGCCTTCGGGTTATGAGCCCGACGGGCACATCCCGCCTTTGGTGGAAGCCTTTGCTCCAGGCAAAAGGTTCCAGGCTGCCCCACCCCGCTGTGATTAGAAGATTATTTCGATTCTTTAAATAGCTTCTTCTGCGGCATCAAAATCCTTAAGAAACGCGGCGCGCAATTATTGTCATGGATTCTGAGCCTAGTTATGCGGCTCTTGCGGTCGCGGTCGGCAGCGTTGGCGACGGTTCGCTCCTGTACCAGCGGTTCATACTCAACAACAGGGTCAGGCTCCTGAAGAGGGAGGGCAAGCGGCCCGTGGGCTACCTGCTGCACGGCGACGAGGCCGTGATAGTCTATGAGGGCAACAACGTCAGGACGCCATTCGAGGTCGTCGCCGGCAGGGACGCGCCGCCCCTGTTCGAAAGCAGTTGCGTCGGCGTGCTGCGCGACAGCGTGCGCGGCCGCTATCTCAGCGTGAAAAGAAGGGATACCTAGGCGACCTTCTCGGGTATTCCGCCCTCGTGCAGGTCGAAGAACTGCCAGTCCTTGTAGTTCAGCTTGACCGCGAGCATCGCTTTCGCGCCGCAGCCCTTTGCCGCCTCCATCATGGCCTTCAGCTGGCCCTCGTGCTCGCGCGGATAGTACACTTTCTTGCGCGACTTGACCTCGAAGAAGTGGGGCACCCCGGCCTTTATCGCTATCAGGTCGCAGATCGCGTCGGTTCCGACGCCGCTTCCGGCTATCCTGTGCGCGACAAAGCCTTCTCTGTTCAGTTTTTCAAGAAGCTGCCGTTCTCTGCGGGAGCCCTTCGCGTTCTGCGCCATAAGAAAGATTTGCGCTTCAAGGATATAAATTTCTCGGGAGCTCACTTCTTTCCGAGAGGCTTGATTACGACCGGGTTGTCCTTGCACAGCTCGTTGAAGACCTTCGCTTCGATGTACATGCCGTCTCCCGCAAGGTAGACGCTTTCGAAGGAGCCCCTGTAATGGTCGTTCAGGAAGTCCAGCCTGCGCGCGAGGCTCTCGCTGTCAGCCGGCGCGGGCTCGAGCCTGAGCTGATTGTATCCGTTGAGCGGCAGCCTCCTGACCTTACCGTCCGTTGTGTGGAACTCCGCTGTTCTCTGCCTGTTTGCCATAATTATAGTCACTATAAAGTAATATATAAACTTATGACAGGACTTATTCCTGGTTCAAAGGTTAATACTTCACGAAGGCCCCGCCTTCCCCTTCCTCGGCCGGTATGGCCGTGTTGCCTATCGTGTACTCCTCGGACTCGAGTATGGCCTTCAGGTGCTCATAGACCTGCCTCATGCTGTTGTACTCGCGGCCGCAGATCCTGACGCCCGGGCCGAACACTCCCCCGTTGTTCCTTGGCAGCGAGCCCTGCGCCTCGCTGTATATTTTTAGCGCGAGGCTCTCGTTCGCGGTCCTTTCGGCCTCGTCCTTGCCCCTTATGTGCCCTATCACGAAATCCACGCTAGTCATGCTCTTCGCCTTCGGCTGCTTCGCCATTGCCATGCCACTATTTTATTACGGTACGGACAAGTATTTAAATTTACCCTTTTTTAAGGGTTAATAATCGGCGAAGGCGGCAATAAATATTTTGAGCGCCATCACTTGTCATGGCAGGCTCTTCGTTCGCCGACAAGTACGCGCCGCAACGCCTGGCCGACATCGTCGGCCAGAAAGAGGCCGTGCAGAGGCTGCTCTTCTGGCTCGCTGCAGGGAGGAGGGGGAGGCCGCTGATGCTCTACGGCCCGCCCGGCGTTGGCAAGAGCTCGGTCGTCCGCGCGCTGGCCAGCGAGAAGGGGCTCGACCTCCTGGAGCTGGACGGCTCCGATGAGAAGGACGACATCATTTCCATAATCCCTTCCCTCAGGCAGGCCTCGCTCTTCAGGAAGGGCAAGCTCGTCGCGGTGGACGGCGCTGAGAACGCCAGCATGGCGGCGGTCGCGAGGCTCATCAAGGAGAGCCTCTATCCCGTAATACTCATAGTCGACGACCCCTACCATCCCAAACTCAGGTCGCTGCGGCGGGAATGCGAGCTCCTGGAGCTGAAGAAGCTGAGGTCGCTCGAGATAGAGAAGGCGCTCTGCGACGTCTGCAAAAAGGAGGGCCTTAGCCACAGCCAGACCGTGCTCAAGGAGCTGTCCTACTCAGCGGGCGGGGATCTGCGCGCCGCGCTCACCGACCTCGAGAGCCTCTGCGAAGCCGAGCACTTCAGGGACAGGGAGGGCAGGATATTCGAGACCCTTAGAATGATATTCAAGTCCAGCAGCCTGAGGAATGCCCTGGAAGCCGTCCAAAGCTGCGAGAAGGATCCGTTCGAGATATTCGGCTGGGTGGATGAGAACATCTCTGCCGAGTTCGCCGACCCTGCTGAAAGGGCGCTGGCCTTCGACATACTCAGCAGGGCTGACATGATGAGCAGGAAGAGCAGGCGCTGCGTCGACATGCTTGCCTCCCTCAGCACGATAAGGAAGTCCTCCCCCGGCTTCACCGCCTACCATCCGCCCGCTTTCTATTCTAGGAGCGAGAACAGCGAGGTTGTTGAGAAGCTCGCGGCGGCTATGCACTGTTCGGTAAGAACCGCCAAAAGGGAGCTCTCTTTCATGAGGTTCCTTTCCTAGCGCTTGTAGTAGCCGTAATACAGCGCCAGCAGGCCTGCGAACGCCAGAAACAGCACGAAATCCGCCGCTCCGTAGCTCGCGACCCCGAGATATCTGCCGCTCACCGCAGCATAGGCTGTGGAGCTCGCGTACTGCGAATAGAGCAGCGCGGCCAGCGCTATTATCAGAAGTATTATCGCCGGCAGCGGAGACTTTTTCGCCAGTCCTCTCATGGCTTATCTTTGGCTTTTCACATATTTAAGCCTTCTGAACCAGCCTGGCCTTCTTTATTATGAGCACGGCCGATGTCTTGTCCGCCCTGGCTTCGCTTTCCAGTATCTCGATGCGCTTCCTGAAGAACGGCGCGTCCAGCACGGTCGTCTCTATCTCTCCGCCCTCGCCCACAGGGCTTATGCCGTGCGTTTTCTGGAGCTCCAGCAGCCTCTTCATTAGGGCGGTATCCAGTTCTTTGCCGAGCCAACTTTTGTCCAGCGGAGGCGCGAAAACGCCGGAGATTATGACCTTGAAGCCCTCTTTCAGCAGGCTTTCCAGTAACTCCTTCGCATTGCGCTTCCAGAGTGGATTCAGGCAGGCGAGCCCGAGCTCCGCGCATATACTCGCCACCCTTGAAGATTGGTACGCCGACTCGACAGCGCCGGTGACAACGCCCTCTATCCCGTATTTCTCCTTGGCTTTCAGGATGGCCGCCTTGAGGTCGGCCAGCTCCTCCTCCTTCCTGCCCTCCGTTTCTTCAGAAACCAAAGGCAGGCCTATTGCCTCCGCCTGCAGTTCCGTCAGGCGGATGTTCGGGGTGTGGAACATGTAGCTTTCCGGGTTCTTCGAGACAACAGTTATCAGGCAGACCGCTTCGTTCCGCGCCTTGTAAAGGGCCAGGCACGAGTCCTTGCCCCCTGAAAACAGCACGCCGAGCCTCATAATCCAGCTTTGGCGCCGATGCTTAAAATAGCGCCTCCCGCGTTAACTTTATATACTACCTCTACCTTATTACTGTTAGGTAGTAACTATTATCTGGTGGCGATATGGAAGCGTACAAGGTATTGGTCGCTGGCCTGGTTCTGGCAGCCGCTGCGCTTTTGGCGCTGGGCACGCCCGCCACATCGGCGCCCGTCTCCGGGACTTACCTGGACGACATATCGTGCCAGGCGAACGGCTGCTCGCTCAAGTTCACGTCCGACGTGGACATCGCCAAGGCGCTGGCGACTGGCTCCATGCGCCCCACGTTCGACGACGATACGCTGATTATCGCGAAGCCTGTGGACCTGCGGGTCGGCGACATAGTGCTCTACAGGCGCGGGTCCGACCTGATAGTGCACAGGATAGTCGCAATCGAAGAGAGGTCGGAAGGCATCTTCTATAAGATGAAGGGCGATAACAACCTCTGGGACGACGGCTTCTGGCCCGAATCGGCCATAGAATGGAAGGTCATCGGCGTGCTTTATTAGGCGCTTTCCAATACCTTCTTCCTGATATGATTATCAGCCCTGCCGCTATCGCTCCGATTGCCAGGCCGTAAGGCGGCGCCTGCGGCAGCGCGCATGTCCTGCGCTCCGTGTCAGGCTGGCACTCGTAACCCGTCTCCGGGCCGCATCTGCTGACCGCCCTTGTCATTTCGCCGCCTACGCACTCTGACCATTCGCCTGCCGTTGGGCAGACAGGGCACTGCGCCGGAACTTCGATGATGAAGCTTGCCGTCTGGCCCCTTATGTACTGGCTTGAGATCTCTATCGTTACCTCATACTCGCCGGGCGCCGCGCTCTCAGGCACATCGACAGTGAGCAGGATTCCTTTCTCCTCCCTGTAGCCCAGGTCGATCGTTTGCCATTGCAATCTTACCCAATCGGCCGCAGGCCCGGTCGTTTTCAGGCCGAGATTGTACAGCGATGTCGTGCCGAGGTTCCTCAGCACGAGCGCCAGCTCGCCGGTGCTCCCGCGGCCTACTGAAACGCGATCTATGCCCCCTTTCAGCTGCGTGCCGCCGAACGACATCTCCACCGTCCTGTTCGGGTAGTAGGTCGCCTGTTCCGCCCGCGTCTCGCCTGCCACTCCGGTCTGGTTCGCGGCGTTCGACGGGGCCGTGACGGTGAACGTCCTGCTGGTAGTGTCGTTCATGAAGAACCAGTCGGCCGTCGCGTTGAGCAGCGCAGTCCACGTCCCTGTCTCGCTGGTGAGGTTGCTTGTGCCGTTCCAATACCTGACTATCACCGTGTTGTTCGTGAAGACCGCGAATGTCCAGCCGTTGGCGTTGCTTCCCGGCGAGCCGTCGCAGCCGAACCACCCCTGAAGGCCGAAATAATCGAGACTGTTGCCCCACCAGCTTCCTTGGTCCCAACTGTCCACTATTTCATATTCCTTGCCGTAATAGTCCGGGCAGGTGCCGGCATCGCAGGTCCACCTGAGATAATAGCCCGAGCCGAGAGAGACCCCGTTCGGTATCGGCGCCGGCACCAGGTCGTCGCTGAAGTCGATGTAATGGCCGCTTTCGGATATCTTCATGCAGGAATAGACCGTACCGTTGGCAACATATTCTGTTGGCGCGCTTATGTCTGTCTGGTTCGTGAGCCCGAAGCTCGTCCTTCCGCCCGAAGGCTTCACGAATGTCGCGTTGTAATTGAAGTTGTAGGCGTCTTTCATCGCGCCGACTGACTCGTTGCCCTTGAATTCCGCAAGGGCGCTGACAACCGCGCTGTCTGTGCCGTTATAGGAGGCATTGGGATCCTTGTCCGCGTGCCTGAAGCTTGTGTTCATGCCGCCGTACAGCCTCAGGGTCGAGTTGTCGAGCGTGTTGTAGTTGGCGTTCTTTCCGTACCAGACATATTTCCCTGCGTGGAAAGTGCTGTTGGGGTTCCACAGGTAGGTGGCGACCCCGTTCACGCTGCTGTTCGTGCCGATATGGTATTCGCCGGCAAAATAGGACGGTTCAATCAGCTTGCCGTAGAATTCTATGCTCACGCCCGAAGCGTTGTTTGAAAGCGAGACCGAAAGCTGTATCTCGTCCGCTGTGCTGGCATCGGACGAATCCCTGTCCACGGCCGTGTCGTTATACTGCTGTGATGCTGTTATGTTCGGCTTTGGCCCGAAGGCGTAGATTATGCCCTGCTGCGTGGTCATGAACAGCGTGCCGTCGTGCAGCGCCAGCACCAGTGGCTGCCCTCCTTCTGATGAGCCGGGCACGTTGTACGACCATATTACGTCGCCGTTCGTCTCATTGAGCGCGTACAGAACGTTGTCCTGCTGCTTGGCCACATAGACCACGCCGTTCCTGGATATCACCGGCGCTGTTGCCACGAAGCTGCCTCCTATGTTCCTTGACCAGACCGCTGCGCCGGTGTGCGCATCGCGCGCATACACGGTCGTGCCGCCGCCGAAGAACACCTTTCCGTCATGGACGGCCGTTGGTACGTCTGTGCCGCCCGTCGAGTTTACGACCCATACGGTCGCCCCGTTCGCAGGATTCATAGCATAGAATTCCTTTCCCGATCCGAAATCTTCGGATATTCCGGCGTAGATGTTCCCGTAGGCGAAGCTTGGCGGCGCGTAGAACCACTTCTGGAAGTCCCTGATCCACAGCCGCGTGCCTGTCTGCGCGTCCAGCGCCAGGAACGTGTAATTGTAGTTGCCCGAGTAGACGACGCCGTTGTATATGGCAGGCGAGCCCCATGTCATGCCCCCCACATTCGTGCTCCATATCGAAGCGCCCGTGCTCGCGTTCCTTGCGGAGATGTTCGGGTTCCTGCTGCTTATGAGCATGCCGTTGTAATATTCCGCGAACCCGCTCTCGCCGCCCACCGACACGTTCCATATTCTCTCGCCTGTCGAGGCGTTGAACGCATGCACCCTGTTGTCCGTGTTGGAGGTGCCTGTGAAAAGGATTCCCTTGGCCACGCTCATCCAGGCGTCGGGATACTGGTAGCCTGCGCCTATGGTCGTGTTCCAGATGGGGTTCCCGCTTTTGGCGTCGTAAACGTACACGCCGTCCCTGTTGCCCGCGAACACCTTGCCGTCCGCCACGACCATGGCCCTGTCCCATATGCCAGCAGGCAGCTGCCTGCTCCATATCACGAAGTTGGTAAGCGGGCCGTCCGTGTTCGCGTAGCCGTGCCTGTCGTGTCCTTGCTGGGTGGTCGGCCAGTCGACTCCGATGCTGGAGTTCAGGCGGTTGTTGGTCTCGTTCGCTTCGCTCACGCTGTTGTCCGGATCCGCGATCGCGTGGGTGTCGTGCAGCTCGCTGGCAGCCGTCCAGGTGAAGTTCGCCCGGGCCGTAGTTCCGCCGAGCATGCTGGTTATCGTAGCGTTCGCCGTGTTCGCGCCGTCGAGGAAGAACGACACCTTGAAGGGCGTCGAGATGTTGTAGCATTTCGTGTTGTTGACGAGCGCCGTGAACGTCACCGAATCTCCTGTCTGCGGGCCCTCGGGGCTGCTCGAGATGGATTCTATCTTAAGGTCGGGCTGCGGATCGCTGTACCCGTAGCAGCGCGGCATTATCGTGACGTTGTCGCTCGCGTTCAGCGGTTCGTAGCCGCTCGCGCTGCAGTTCACTTTCCAATTGTAGTCGCCTGCCGAAGCGAACGTCCTGTTGTACTGGAACAGGCCTATCGTGGCGTTCCATGCCATTGTCGCGGGGCTCGTGAAGTTTATCGTGCAAGCGGCTCCTGCAGGCGGAAGCCCGCTGCTGTTCGTGTAGTTCGCGAAGAACCTCGTTCTCTCGTTCTCCCTCCTTATCTGCCCGCCGTATGGCATTCCTTCGTCTGTCTCGTCCCATATTGTCAGGTTCGTGTCCGCGCCGAAGGCGAAGCCTGTGAAGTGAGAGACCGTGAACGTGAGGTTTCCGCCGACGCAGGTTATGCCTGTGCAGGACGGGTCGCTCGTCCCGCCGCACTCCTGCATCATGGAGATTATGCTGTCCCTGTTGGAGAACGTGCCCGAGCCGTAGTATATCTTGCCCGGGCAGTTCGAGTTGTACATCGTCAGCGTGGCGCTGTGGTTGAACGTCTGGTCCAGCGAGCCCGTGTCCACTGACACGAACCCGTCGCCTATCTCGACGTTCGCGTCGTAGTCCTGGCGGCTTGCATTGACGCCGTAGTCGCTGGCGAATGTTATCTTCCCGTGCTGGCTGCCGAGGACCATGCCCTGCACGTTCTCTATGTCAGGCACGTTGGCAAAATCGGTCGTGCCGTATTGTGTCCCGAACTCGCTCATCGCAGGAAGCGGCGTTTCCTGTTCGGCGCCCACGGAATACGACGGCGGATTCGGGGTGTATTTGTAGACCTTGACGTTGTCGAAGGACGCCATAACATAATCGGCCATGTATTGCACTCCGGCCCTCAGCGAGAACCTTGTGCCGCCCGTGAACGAGACCGCGGCCGAATGCGACTGGACGTCCATGGCCATGCCTCCGTTGTCAACGGAGCCGTATCCCATGGAGCCGTCGTACGCCACAGTGAACGGACGCGAACTCCATTCATACGGGTCGTACCCCAGGTTGAACGTCTGGGCCGCGCCGTCAAACCATTCCGCAACAAGGTCGTTCTCCCACGTGCTGTCGTCGTACCTGTCGCCGAAGCAGTAGTAGCCTCCGACCGTGCCCTCAACGCAGGGCTTGAAATAATGCCCCCCTGCGTAATCCCAGAAGCTCGCCTCCGCCTCCATTGCGACCGGGTATGTCCATGCGGCGTTCGTCTTCACGCTCGCGTAGTCGCCGTCGAAGAATCCTGAGCCGAATATCGCAAGGGACCCCTCCGACGCATCGGCATGTATATGGCCGGGCTCTTCCGCCGTCCAAAGCGCGGTATTCAGCGACCCGCTCCCGAAGTCGTCGAAAAGCAGGAAGGTGGCGGTTCCGTTTTTTCCTGCGCTCGCTCCCGAGTTGCCGTAGTACATTGTTATGTCCCTGCTTTCGCCCGCCGCAAGGTGCGGTATTTTGACCCAGACGGGCGTCTGGGAAGACCTGCAGTCCCCGTCCTTTATCCAGTAGCTGAGTTCCGCGCCGTCGGAATCAAGGAACCTGAGGTCGTCGCAGTTCCATTGTACTTTTCCCTCGAGCCACAGCGTCTCGGTGTCTATGAGCATTTTCAGGCTGTAATTTGTGAGGCTAAAGCCGGAATTCTCGTTTAGCGTTATGTTCCTCCTGTACTGCCAACCCGATTTGTCCCATATCGCATACGCTGTTGGCTGGAAGTTCAGAAGGAATGACAATGCGGAAATCGCCAGGCCTATCGCCAATATAATGACAAAGGCCTGCCTATGATTCCCGTTCTTCATAAGGATTATTAAGAATTTTCATGTTTTTATATGCCTTTCACGGCGCTCTTTGCCCCGCAGGCCTCGCAGCGCAGAAACCAGAGCCGGTCCTCCTTCTCCAGCCGTGTGTCCGGCCGCGTGCATTCCTTGCAGATGACGTACTCCTTCACGTACGCCTCGAGCTTGGCCTGCATCGTCTTCTGCGGTATCTTGGACTGGAACACGGCCCTGGCGCCGTCGATGCTCGCCGGCGAGGCCAGCTCCTTCGACAGGTACTTGAGAAGGTGCTTCGGGTCGCGCCGCAGCGCCTCGCACACCGCTGAGAAGTTCCTGAATATGGTCTGCGTCCCCTGGGGAAGCACGTCCGCCACCGGCATCTCGAAGCGCTCGCCCGTGTCCGCCCTCTTGGGCATATTTTCTATGGCGCGTTTGAGCATCTGTTCGTAGGTCTCCATGATTATCACTTGTCGGGAGCAGTATAAAAAATCATATCCTTTTTGCGCTCATTTCAGCCTGTATGCGCCCCCCTCATCTTTGATGACGCCTGTGCAGGAGGCCGCGTCGAGCGCGGCAAGCGCCGCCTCGCTGTCCATTCCGAACTCCCATCTCATTATTTCGAGAACCGCCTTGCGCGTAGCCAGCCCCGTGCATCCCGCCTTGGCAGCCGCAGCCATCGCGCACATCGCGCCTGCCCATTTCAGCCTCAGGCTGTTGCCTTTCGAGGGCTCGGCTTCGAACATTTTCTTCGCAGAATCGTAGACCTCCTTCCTTCCATCGATGATGTCGTCATAGAACTCCTCCAGCCGCGCCGCGTCCGACCTGAACCGCTCCTCCATTCTTTTCATTTCCTCGTACAGGGCACTCACGGTGTTCAGGTACCCTGAGCTCAGCTTGTCTTCTTGTTCGCATGTCATTCTTGCAGCCATAAGGATCATATCTTCTTTATCCTTCCTGCCTTGGGCTCGAAGCACACGCCTGATTCCAGCAAATCCTGTATTGTCGCGTCGACCAGGCTCTCAGGCAGGCCGGATTTCCTAAGTATCTCCCCGTAGTCCGCGCCGTTGCCCATGTCCTTTTCTTCTATAATCTTCAGTACGGCCTCCTTGGCCCTGCTGTTTTCCTCGCTCTTCTTCTCGCTCTCAGCCTCTATTAGCTCCTGGGCCTCGAGTATCGACTCCGCGTCCTCGTTGCTTATCCCCTGCTTGAGCGCTACGGCCTTGAGCTCGTTCAGGTCCGCCGTCTGCTCCTTTAGCTCGAAGACGGCCTTTACTTTCCTTTTCTGCTCGTCTTCCTGCCTCTTGAGCTCCAACATCCTCAGCGTCTCCATGTTCGCCTCCTCCTTCCTTACGCTTTCGGGCACTATGTAAATCTCGCCGTTGTATTCCCTCACTTTGCCCATCACGCTCACGAGGTCTCCGGGGTTTATTCTGTCGAACATCTTCGTGTTCACGAAGACCTTGCAGCGCATGGTCTCAGTGCCGTCGTCGAGCGTTATCGTGGCGTAGTTGCCGTCCTCGCTCAGGAACTTGTCCACGACCAGGCCGAGCACCATCACCCTTGAAAGCCTCCTGCCGAGCCGCGAGAGCACGTAGTTGCTCTCGAACCCGCTCTTCTGCACGAACCTTCCGTGAACTATCTCCGAAAGCGGAGCCTTCTTCGCGGTCAGCCTTTGCCTGTCTATTGCCATCCTTCACACCTTCTGTATGTAGTTCGACTTGGGCTCGAATATGACCCCTTCCTTCTTCAGCCTCTGCACGAGATCTTCCACATCCCTCTCCGATATGCCCTCGTCCTGGGCGGTGGCCTTGACCTCTTCTATCGGTACCGGTCTCCCTATGGTCTTCTCGAGCTTCTCGATGACGTCTATGACCTTGAGGAGCTTGTTCCTCTGCGAGCTCGAAACGCCCTCGGTCTTGTCTATGTCTATCTTGCCTGTCTCTGCGTCGAACCCGAGCTGCCTAATAGAATATTCCATAATCTTTATTACCCTTTCGGCGTCCTGTACCTCGACCTTCTTGCTGAGCCTTATTTTCGCCGCCGCTTCCGCGAGCCTTATCAGGGCCTCGTACTGGCGGAGCGTTATGGGTATCGAAGCCCCTCCCTGACCAGCGTACATGTTCCTCATTGTAATATAAAAGTTTTTGATTCGTTCGGCTGCCTCGGGCGTCATCTTCGGGAAGCAGTTGTGCCTTGCATAAGCGATGTACTTCCTCAGCAGGTCTGTGTCTATCGCCGGCTTTATCACGTCCGGGCTGAGCCTGGCGTCCATCACGTGGTCGGCTATCCTCTCATCCACCGCCTTGTCCGGCACGTCCCTCAGTGCGAACTTGAGGTCGAACCTGCTCAGCAGCGTGTCAGGGATGTCGGTCTGTTCGGCCGTGGATTTGAACGGGTCGAACCTGCTGTACTTCGGATTCGCGCCCGCAAGGACCGCGGTCTGCGACGGCAGCGTAGCCACGATGGTGGCCTTAGCCACCGATATTGTCTGCGTGGACATCGCCTCGTGCATGGCCACCTGGTCGTCCTTGTGCATCTTGTCGAACTCGTCTATCGCGATTATCCCCTTGTGGCAGAGTACCATCGCGCCCGCTTCGAGCACCCAGCCTCCCATGAACTCCTCGTCCTTGGTGACGCTCGCCGTGAGGCCAACGCCCGTGACGCCCTTTCCTGACACGTACTTGCCGCGCGGGATTATCTTCGAGACGAGCTTGAGCAGCTGGGTCTTTCCGACCGAAGGGTCTCCCAGAAGCAGTATGTGGATGTCGCCGCGCACCCTTGTCCCGTCCGCCAGGTGCTGGGGTACCCCGCCGAACAGCTGGTAGGCGATCGCTTCCTTCACCTCGTCCATCCCGTACATGGACGTGGCTATCGAATCCACTATCTTCTTGTATATGTCCGGGTCCGCTGCCATTTCCATTATCTTGCGCTCGTCCTCCGGAGTCACGTTGACCTCCTCCCATTCGATTTCCGTGGGCTCGATGTGGTTCGCCTCGATGAAGATGTCAAGCTGCGTCTTCGCTCCCGCCTTCGTGAACTTCCTTATCTCCTTGACTATGCCGCCTATCTTCAGCCTGTTGCCGGGGTCGGTCTTCCTGTGCATCTCCGGGGTCGTGAGGTCGTCGCGCAGGTAGACGTTTATCGTCCCCGGCCTCTCTGCCGTGGCGACGTCGAACGGCTCCTCTATGGTGAGCCATCTCATGTCGTACATCCTCTTGTCGACCATCGTGAATCCGGTCTTGTTCCCGCATTCGCAGAACGACGGCGGCCTCACTATCCTCTCCTTCTGCTCGACATCGATAAGAGTCCCGCACGCCGGGCATTTGAACCTGGCCTGGTAGATTTCCGGCCTGACCTCGCTCGCCCTGCGCACCACGCCCTCGACGCAGATGAGCTTGCCCATGTGGTCCGCCCGCAGGTTCCTTATCCTGACCGTGCTCTCCTTCGGCAGGTTCTTGAAGCGCGGCTCGAGCTTTACCGAGCCTTCCGGCAGGTCTATGTTGGCCATGGCCCGCCTGGCTTCATCCAGGACGACTGCCGGGTCGTTGAGAAGCTTCTCCGCCAGCCTGTGGTCGAACCTCTCGAGCAGCGAGAAGTCTATTTCGACCGACTTCCTTCCCTTCGCGGCAGCGGCCATCAGCTCCTTCTGGCAATGCTGCCTGAAAAACTCCTCGAACACCTCGGCTTCCGCCATCCTTACCCCCTGAACGCGCATCACATGCTCTTGATGCGCTTGTTGAGCTTTGCAACGGCCTTCTCAACGTCCTTTATGCTCCTGCCCCCCGTGCATATTATCTTGCCTGAACCGAAAAGCAGGAACGTGACCTTCGGGTCGTCCATCCTGAACACGAGCCCCGGGAATTGCTCCGGCTCGTATTCCGTGTTCTCCAGCTCGAACGCTATCTGGTCGAGGTTCAGCTCGCCCTCGAGCTTCGCGCTCGCCACTATGTTCTCTAGCTTTATCTTGTGGTCCCTCGGGACCCTGATTCCCAGTCCCCTGAGCTTTGCTACTATCTTGCCTATCACGAGTTTTGCGTCCTTCGGGCTCTTCGCCCCTGTGCAGACTATCTTTCCTGAGGAGAATATCAGCGCCGCCGCCTTCGGGCTCGGCATCCTGAGAACGACCCCCGGGAACTGCTCCGGCTCGTACTCGACGCCTTCCAGCCCCCCGACGACCTTCTCGAGTTTCACTGCGACGCCCAAAGAAGCAGACGCGACGACATTCTCTATCTTTATCCTGAACGGCATTTAGACATTACCTCCTCTATTTTATGCGCGGAAAATTTTTGGAGAGTTATTTCTTATTGGCATTTCAGCTATTTAAATACTATTTAAAGGGACTCCATCACATAAAGGTGATGAAAAGAATTCACTCCTCGTCTTCGAGCGGTATCTTCCTCTTCTCCGCAATCTTCTCGACGGCCTCTATCATCTTCTGCGAATCGGCGTACAATCCCGCCGCCTCGCCTGCCAGGCTTTCCATCCTTTTCTCCGCGCAGTCCCTCTGCAGGCCGAGCGCCATACCCCCTATCTTCAACGCCCTCTCGTGCGCCTCCAGCACCTCCTCTTCCGTCGGCTCGTACTCCCCCCTCTCCATCCTTCTGATGAGCGGGAAGATCTCTCCGTAGGCCTTCCCTTTCAGCTCCTCTATCGCCGTTTTTGCCCGCTTCTTTTCCTGGAACATGAAAGCACCGCTATTTTTTTCTTTTCCTTGCTTAAATCCTTCTCGCTTCCTCCGCGTAATCCGCGAACGTCTTCTTTTGCGTGCTGATCCCGAGTATGTCCTCGAGCTCATCCAGCGCCTGAAGGCTCGTCTGGATGTAGATGCGCGCCTTGTCCTCGCTCCTCCTTTTCTTCAGCTCCTTTATCTCGTCCTGGTACTTCCTCATCGCCTTGTCCTCCGCTGTCCAGGCGTAGGTCCTCATCGCGAAGTGCCCGAGGAACGTCCCTGTCACCGCGACCGCACCCCAGTACGGCCACTTGTCGGTCAGCGGAACCGACAGCAGGCCTGCGCCCAACCCGACAAGAAGCTTCGCGCCCATGCCCTTGAGCTGCTCCACGTACCTCTCGCCAGCGGTCTTGCTCCGCCTTATGTAATTGAGCTCCGCGTCCATCCTGTCCTTCACCTCCTTCCTGTACTCCTCGTAGTCCTCATCTCTCTCCTTCAGCCTGGATGCCGCGTTCCTCACCGCCTTCCTGTACTGCCAGAGATACTCGTAAAGCTCCACGAATCTCTTCCTTCTCCTGGACGAGATGCTCCTGTCGGTTTTCTTTTTATACAGGTATTCTAGCTTCTCCTCTATCCTTCTTATTTCCTCGAAGGAGTCGTTGAGTTCCCTGTCCTTGAGCTTCCTGTACCTCGTCTTCCGCCCCTCCCCGCCGGCGGCCTTCATCCTTTCCTTCATCTTCTTGTCGTTCTTCCTCTCTATCTCCTTGCTGTCGAGGCCGAGCGCCTCCCTTGACATATATATCCTCTTGTAGTTCTTGGCGTCTATTATGACCCTGCGTGGATGTTCCGTATAGCTTATCCAGTCCTTCCTTGCCGAGGGATCTATCTCCCTGCCCTCCTTTTCCCAGGCCTCCTCTATCCTCTTCATGTATTCTATTTCGAAATCTCCGCTCCTCAATCTTGCCGATGCGAGCATCCTGCCACCAAGAAAGGTTTGGGAAGAAAAGGATTTAAGCTGCCTTGAGATCGGCGTCAGCCGTCCGTGCCTATGGACTCAAGCTCCATTATTATCTCGTCCAGTGTCTCGCTGAAGCCCCTGTCGCGAACGACCTCCGGCCTCCTCTTGGGCGGGTCGAAGGCTATCTGTGACGCCTCGTAATGCATCTTGACGGTCCTGTAGTTGTCATAAGTGCAGACCGTCCTTACTATGCCGTCCTTTGAGAATTCGGAAAAATATCCGCAGCCGCTTTCCTTGCAGTGCACGGAGGGCGTGAAGTATCCCGGCCTGCCCCTGCGGGGCCTGCCGCGCACCCTCCTCCTGTTCGCCTCGTCGTCGCACCTCACCCAGGTGCCGTCCGAGAGGTATTCCGCCATAAAATATCATTGGTGCCAGTGGTATATAAAAATATCACTATTAGGTAGTTATAAGTAGTGCGCCTAGAGGACGTCGCGCCAGCCGTCGTCCCTGTCGCTCCTTTCGACCTTTGAGATTATCTCCTTTCTCACGTCCGCCCTGAGCCTGTGGAACGACCTGTGCAGCTTGTCCATTTGTACGAGCTTCTCGAGCTTCTTTCTGTCGCTTATCGGCGACTGGACCTCGGACTGGAGCAGCAGCATGCTGTGCATGGCCATTTCCATTTCCTTCGCCTTTTCCGGCCTGTTGGCCTGCGCCCACTCCAGCTCGGAGCAGTAGGACGGGTCGTTGATCTTGTACCTGTCGAGCAGCTCATCGACCGCCTTGTCGATGTTGTCCGTGCCGTCGCTTGTCAGGTTCCTTATTATTCTTGCGGCCGGCCTGTGCAGCTTCATCACGTATTCCATGAAGCTGTCCTGCTCCTCGAGCTCCATGAGCTGGGACGCTTTCCTGTAGAACGAGTTGCAGAGCCTGTCGAGCTCCAGCGCGTCGCTTACCAGCTCCTCGTAGTCCACGTCCGTCCTGTCGAACTTGAGCTTCTTCGACACTATCCTGTTGAGGTCCCTTTTGCAGCTTTCCACTATCTTCTTCTTCCCCTTCTTGGGGTAGTGCAGCATGCTGTCCACGTTCTTCTCGCCGAGGGATTTGTAGATGCTTTCCACGACTGCCAGGACAAAGCTTCTCGGGTCGTCCCTGTATATGGAGGCCGTGTCTATTTTCTCTCTCCTCTTCCTCGCGATGTCCGCCAGCTCCTTTTCCCTCTCGTCCTTGCTCTTCGAGAACCTGCCGAGGTACTCGTCTATTATGGTGCTGTACTGTTTTGGCATGGTTAAAAATGTCTGCAAAAAGGCATTTAAGCTTTTCATCCGCGCTCGTCGGGCGCCGATTCGCCCGGCGGTTTTCACTCTGCCTTCCGAATAACGGGGCGTTTTTTATCTTTTTTCTGCCTGATTTTTAATTGGGGGCATGGTCCATGGATGTCAAAGAAGGCATAGTGCGCACGCTTTCTCCGGGCTTTCCCATGCCGGCGAAGAGGATCTTCTGGGTGGTCAGGAGCAGGTCCGGCGCCGGCGTGACATTCAGGCTGGTCAACGCGGAGCTGGAGTCGCTCGTCAGGAAGGGCGTGCTCGTGAAGAGCGGCGAAGAATACAGCTTGAAGACCTCGGCGTGAAAGCTCCTCTTGCCGCTTATGGATGAGAACAGGTTTGCAGTACTTTTCACCATTTTAACCGAGTGACAGTCCTTATATATGCCACCTTGTAGTAATTACTAATTAGTGGTGTTAACTT
>JAWABM010000011.1:0-2322 GCA_038999215.1 Candidatus Aenigmatarchaeota archaeon
ATGGTGATGAATATGTCGTGCTTTTCAGCGGCCTCCAGCGTGTCGTAGACCCTCCTCTCCCTGTTTATCTTCTGTTTGTCTATCTCCCTGAGCAGTCTGGCATCGCCGACATCTATGAAGTAGCCGAGAAGATGCAGGTCTTTGTTGTCAAAGGTCGTCCCCATCTCTATCGCTGGCACGCATTTCTCGCATTCGAGGACGCCCGCGACGGTGTCGTGGTCGGAGATTGCGAAGGCCTTCATGCCCAGCCTTTTTGCCTCCTTTTCGATTTCGCTGGGCTTCCATGTGCCGTCAGACTTGAAACTGTGGATGTGCAGGTCTACGTATTCCATTCGTGCCGCCTCACACGGAGTTGTACACGTCCTTGTACTTCTCGAACTCCTTTGAAGCAGCATCGAATTCTTCGCGGAACAGGGCTTTGACCCTGCTAGCATAGAGCGTCCATTTGTCTGTGAATTCCTTCAGGCTCTTCGGATAATCGGTTATGGCCTTTATTTTTTCAAGGTTCGCGTCGGCGTCGCTCCTCTGCTTGTAGTCTATCATGTCGTTGCCGTCGCTTTCCGGAATGGGAAGCTCTTTCTGGTATATCCTTATCGCTCTTGTGGGGATCTGGAACTTGTGCCTGCGGGAGTATTCTTTCTTGAACTCCGCCACCTGTTCCTTGTTCATCTCTTTCAGCTTGGAGTAGTCCGATACGACATATCCGCAGAACTTCTCTACCGAAGTGCCGTCGATCTCATATCCGAACTTCTCGTCGTCATCCAGTTTGACTCGCGGGGCCTTCCTCTCGACCTCGCGCAGATAGGCGACCTCCTGCTCGGCAGTTTTGTCGTCCTCATAGATTATGAAGATGTCGATATCCCTCGGAACCCATATTTTTTCGAGCTCTTCCTGGGTTATTTCATCGAGCTTGTAATCGTTCATTATCTGCTTGTAGTTGTTGTCGTCGGCAAAGCTCCCGACGACGAAAACGTAGGCGATTTCAGGGTCGCTTTTTACGACCTCTTCCACGAACTTCATGAAATAGCCCGGTGCTCTGACGAGCCTTTTGGCCTGGGCTTTGAGCCTTTGCTTTATTTTTTCCTCGACAAGTTCCATGGATTTATTTTCGTAATATTTCTCCTTCTCTTTTTCGTTCGAGAATATTATGCCGTCTTTCGGGGCGTTCTCCACTATGTCCTTTATCTTCATGAGCCTTTGCTTTTCTATCTCCTTGAGAGGAGTCTTTCCATTATTGCCATTCCCGTTGGTCGTGCCGTTGTTTACAAATGCCAAGCTACTCCACCTATTTTTACTGTCTGTTAGTGATAACAGCATTATATTATTGTTTCGTAAGTTATTTAAATGCCCCCTATTTTATTCCGCCGCATAGGGTTTTAATCAGTTCCCCCCTTCCTATCGTCAATTGACGAGAACAAAGATTTAAATATCTTCGGGATATTACTATTAATTGTATTACGGTTAAAAGAGTGAAAAAATGGAAGAGATAGAAGCGCTTCTGAAGCATCTTGGGCTCACCGAGTACGAGGCCAAGGCTTACGTCACGCTGATAAAGAACGGCACCCTTACTGCGGACAAGATATCGGTTCTCGGCAGGATACCGCTGCCGAGAGTTTATGACACCATGACCTCGCTCGCCTCAAAGGGCCTGATATTCGTCTCGAAGACGAGGCCGCAGACCTTCAGGGTGGTCGATCCCAAGAAGATTCTGGATGTGCTCAAGGAGGACGAAAAGAAGAAGTTGGAATCCAAGCTGAAATCCATGGAGGAGATAGTACCCCAGTTCATCAAGATGATTGAGGGCATGCCCAAGGAGCTCATGAACGAGGAGGAGGAGATACTTGCGCAGGTGAAGCAGAAGGTCAACATAGACGTGATATGGAAGGAGTTCGAGGAGGACACCAAGGAGGAATTCCTCTCGTTTGCAGGCGACCTCTCCTGGGTGGACAAGAAGCTTCCCGAAATAAGGCGTATGATCAAGAGGGGCATCAAGTACAAGATAATCTTCGGAAGGGACTATCCCGAGGTCATTGAGCGCGCCAAAAAGGTGATAAGGCTCGGCGCGGAAGCGCGCCACAGCCCCGGCATGATGTTCAGAGCCATCATCACGGATGGGAAGAAAGTTTACATAGTTCAGAAGTACGGCAAGTCCGGGGAAAAGGAGTACGAGTTCTCGAGCATGCTCATAAGCAACAGGGTCATAGCCGACGTTTTCAGGAAATACTTCTATGCCCTATGGGAGCATTCCATGCCTGTGGAAAAGATGCCGCAGAAGCATTCCAAGAAAAGGGGTAGATGAGTTCTTTGGGCAGGTTTATAAGC
>JAWABM010000011.1:2332-22802 GCA_038999215.1 Candidatus Aenigmatarchaeota archaeon
CGAGTGAAGTTTAAATACTATTCGGTACTATAATTATTATAGGGTGAGAGGTGGGTTTTCTAACCTTGCGGGCGGAGACCCACCTACCTAGTGATAGCCATGAGGAGCAAGAAGGTGGTGTTCGTGTCGCATTGCATTCTCAACCAGAATGCCAGAGCTATGGGGCTCGAGAAGGCCGCAGGCGCTGTCCGCGAGCTGGTCGAGCTTCTCTCCGAGGCGGGCGTCGGCATAGTCCAGATACCGTGCCCCCAGATGGAGTTCGGCAACGGCGCTCTTGGCAGGAAGGCGTCTGACAAGGACGGCCTTGACACCAAGAAATACAGGGATTCCTGCAGGAAAATAGCTGTAATGACGCTTAAGCAGATAGAGACCTACCTTGCCAAGAATTATTCTGTCGTTGGCGTTCTTGGCGTCGAGTTCTCCCCTTCCTGCGGCGTCCATCAGATTTCCAACGGCTCCCGCAACGTGCCTGGCAAGGGCATTTTCTTCGAGGAGTTCGAGTCCGAGATGAGAAAGAAGAGGTTCCAAGTGCCCGTGATAGGCGTCAATCTCAACAACATGTTCTCAACGGTCGAGAAGCTGCAGTCGCTTCTCGAATGCACATGAGTGGTCTTATGGAAACCGCGGAATGCAAGGAAAACTTGATAGGGTATTTGAAGGGGCTTGGCAGGCCGGTCGAGAAGGGCACGAATGAATACGAGCTCCTGCGCAGGGAGCTGAGCAAGATAGGCAAGAACATAGAGGAGTACGGCTGCCTGGCCAGCGAACAGGCCTATCTGGAGCTCATAGAGCTGCTCCCGGAGGAGGAGCGCGAGCGCCAGAGGAAGGTCCTCGAGGACCTCAAGAACTGACTCACATCTTCTCGGGCGCTTCTATTCCCAGCAGCCCAAGCCCGCTCTTCAGGACGGTCTTTGCCGCCCTTGCCAGCGCCAGCCTGGCTGCCCTTTCCTTCGGTCCGGCTTTCAGCACAGGCACGTTCTGATAGAACTCGTTGAACAGGTCGGCCAGCTCGTGCAGGTACACGGCGATGATGTGCGGCTTCAGTTCAGCTGCGGCCTTTTCTACCGTAGCCGGGAAGCGGCCGAGTTTCCTCAGGACCGCGAGCTCCCTCGCGTCCGCGAGGGCCTTGGCATCGAACTTCCCGGGCTTCCCCGCCTTCCCGAGTATCGAGCAGGCGCGCGCGTATGTGTACTGCACGTACGGCCCCGTGTCGCCTTCGAACCTCATCGCCTCGTCCATGTTGAACACCACGTTCTTGTCAGGGCCGACCTTGACTATGCTGTATCTGACCGCGGCGACCGCTATCGCTTTCGCCCTCTTATCTGCCTCCTTCTCGTCGAGGTCAGGGTATCTGCTCCTGACCTCGCTTCTGGCCTTCTCGAAAGCTTCATGCATAAAATCATCAAGCAGCACTACCTCGCCTTTCCTCGTGCTCATCTTGCCGGACGGAAGCAAAACGAAAGAGTAGTGCACGACCTTGGGCGGCTCATGCCCGAGCAGTCTCAGCGCATGGCTAAGCTGCTCGAAATAGAGCTTCTGGTCCTCCCCAAGGACCAGTATGTTGAGGTCCTTGCCCCTTTCTGCCTTCTCAAGCGTATAGGCTATGTCCCTCAGTCCGTATAGGCTCGTTCCGTCGCCCCTGGCGAGCACGAAGAAAGTGTCCTTGTACGGAAGCACCTTCCTGCCCTGCTCGTCCGTTATCAGCTTTCCTGTCTTATCCAGCTTTTTGAGTATGTCCGCTGTCTTGCCCAGCAGCCTGCTCTCGTAATCGAACGAATCGTAATGCACGTTCAGCTCCTTCAGTATCTCCTTCTGGCCGTTTATGCAGGTGTCGACGACTTCCTTGAACATCTTCCTGACATTCTTGTCGCCGGCCTCAAATTTGGCCAGCAGCTCCAAGACCTCCTTCTCAACGGCAGGGTCCTTTTCCATCTTCTCGTTCGCTGCGATATAGATGTCGAGCAGCTTCGAAAAGTCGAACTCCTGCCCTTGGCAGCCCCAGACCAGCAGGGCTATCTGCTTGCCCATGTCGTTGACGAAATAGTGGGTCTCGACGTCGTACCCTAGGAAGCGCAGCATCCTGACTATGGAATCGCCTATTATCGCGTTGCGCGCGCGCCCCATGTGCGGGCTCGCGTTAGGGTTTATGCTCGTGTGCTCCACGAGCGCTTTGCCCTTCTTCTTTCCGCGGCCGTAGTCCTCATCGATTTCCTTGAGGAGCTTCTGCCCCGCTGCAGCCCAGTCGATGTAAAAATTGAGGAACGGACCGAGCGCCTTCACGCTGACGCCTGCGACATTTATCTTACTCGCCAGCGATTCCGCGATCTCCTTCGGGTTCTTCTTCTCGCGCTTTGCGAGCTCGAAGCACGGGTAAGCGAAGTCGCCGTACCCCTCGCGCTCCGGCTCTTCTATCTCCGTCGCAGGAACGCCGAGCGCCCCGGCTATGCTTTCCTTCAGTTTCTGCATATAAGGAATATGCAGTTCCGGCTTAAAAATCGCATCTATAAATATTTTCGGCTCCTATGTACTTTTCGGCTTTAAGTATGAAGATGAAAATCCCGTATTTTCCCGAGCCGGTCGACCTTGACGAGCGCGCCGAATATATTGCGAAGCTCCATTTCAGCAAGAAATGTGGCGCGCCCTACTGGATAAAATATCAGGAAAAAAACAAGGTCAATCTTTCCGGTATAGATAGCTGGGAAAAGCTTATGGATATCCCTCCGCAGCCCGAGGCTGTTCTGCAGCCAGTTTGGAACGGCGGAAAAAAAGAGTACGATTACAACCCGCCCGCCGACCTTCTTCTTCCGAAGGCCATGCGCAAGGAAGTCCTATATCAGTCCCAATCCTCAGGATCGACGCAGAAGCCTAAGAAGTGCATCTGGTCTCGGAGCAGCCTGGGCGAATCGATAGCAAGTTCAAATTATTATTTGGAAAGGATGGGCGTTCCGCGCAATGTTGACTGGATGATAGTGGGCCCGGCGACGCTCTATCAGGAGTACATGCTGCAGCTCGCGCGCAGCCGTGGCTCTAACCCGCCGTACTTCGTTTCTGTCCCGACCGAAGGGATAAAGCCCCTCTTTGCCAAGCCGATTGACGGGCTGGACGAAGGCCCGAAATATTATCGCAGGCGCATAATCGAAGATTCCGTGAGCGGTGTCAAGGCGTACCTTGAGGGCGGGAGCAACATCAAGGTCATGATAGCGCTGCCGTTCAACATAGACGATTTTGTAGATATCCCTGAAATGCGAAACCTCGACACCATACTTTTCGTCGGCTTCGGGATGAACGGCGGCAAGATTCGTGAGTGGAAGGAAGCCTTCCCTAAGCAGAAGATTCTCGGCTTCTACACGCATTTCATGAACGCCACAGCGCCGTACGTGCCGCGCAAGGGGCATCTTGATTATTATGCGGCCGAGCCGCTGGTGCATTTCGATGTGGCTGAATATGACGAAAGAAGGCCGGGCGAAGTCAGCATCGTCAGGTATGGCGAGCGCGGCAGGATATGCTTCACGCGCGCAGGCAACGACATTTTCTGGCGCCAGTGGGAGGATGCAGCTACCCGTATAAGGCCCTGTGAACTTTTCCCCTGGGACGGAGTGCGCGATGTGGACCGCTTTGTGCCCATGAAGCACGCATCCACGCTGGAATGCCTTTCCTGATTATTTCTTCGACAGCAGTTCCTTGTACTTGAGAGCTATCGGGTTGGTCTTCAGCGCCTCGTTTATGCCGTCAGGGAACATCGGAGCAGGCAGCGCAGGCACGTATGTTGGTTCGCCTTTGAGGCTCTTCCATATGGGCTTGCCCCATTGGCAGGCCTCTATGATGTTTTTGGTGTTTTTGCCGTACGAGGGGTCCGCCAGCACCCATTTTCCGCCCACAAACACCTCGGCAGCCACGTGCGGTATCTCTACGTCCAGGTCCTTGCGTTTGACCTTGAGTTTTCCTGTTATGAGCACGTATCTGGCAGGTATCCCTGCGGCTCTTGCTAGTGCAACGAGCACGTTGTTCTTGTCAGCGCATTCCGCTCGCATCGGCTTCCTTGCCAGTACGTTCTTCGCGCCTACGACAGGCACTATCTGCCACTCTATCTCATCGCGAACCCAGCTGAAAAGTGCCTTTGCGGCAGCCTCCCCGCTCTTTTTGCCCACTATTTTCTTTGCAAGTGCCTTTATGGCCTCGTCGTCGCTCTCGGCGAGCGGCGCAGGCTTCAAGTATACAGCGTCTGGAGTCTCCATAAGCTTATATTGTATATTTATCCTTATAAAACCTATGAAGAAATCAGTGGCTGTGAATACCGATACGGTCCTGTCAAACCTGAACAAGGTGAGGAAAGACTGCCTGAGAAGTTCTGAGAACATAAAGTATGTAGTGCGCACCGCCAGGAAGGCCGATTCCGATGCCTTGGCTGGCATGTACAAGACATCCTTTCCCGAATACCCTTATAAGCAGCTGCACGACCCTGCTTACCATGCCAATCCTCCGGACCATGTGCTGCGCATCGTTGCTGAGATGAACATGGGGATAGTTGGCGCCGCAGCGTTGGAGGTCGACCCGCCCTGCCTGCTCGGCGAGGTCAAGCAAGTGGTTACGAGGCCGGATTGGCGTTCCAAGGGCATAGCCAGCGAGTTGGTGGGCGAATGCGTGGAAATCGCGGAGGAGGTAGGGCTCGAGAAGCTCTATGCGCACGTGCGCACGCGCGAGCCTTCGGCCCAGGCGCTGTTCATAAAGCACAAGTTCAAGCCGGTATGCATAATGAAGGGGCACTTCATAGTCTACCATGAAAAGCCTGTCCGCGAGAACATGATATACATGGAGAGGTTCATCAACGGGAGCGAGAAGCTCATGGACAAGGTCAACCTCGTCGACCCGGAGATAACCAAGAGCATATTCAAGGAGGCCTTGTACACGCACTATCTCTTGAGGATGCAGGACTCCGAAAAGCTTTTGTAGTGACTCGCACAATTTCTCCTAATGGGCTCAAAGGACTTTTTTGCCAGGATGATAGCGAACGGGCAGTTTGTCATAAACGACAGCGGCCACGCCATACTTTTCGGAGAGTTCGTCGTCCTGACGCCGGGCGGGGTTTTTCTCGAGCTGTTCGAAATACTCAGAAAAAGACTCGGGGAAAAGGGCGCATGGAAGGTCATCCAGGAGATAGGCGAATACCAGATGAAGGCCGCCCTGTCGCGATACAAGGGGCGGTTCAACATACAGAACGCCCAGAGCTCGAAGATACTCGATTTTCTGATGGAAATATTGAACATACTGGGCTGGGGCTTGGGCACGCTCTCGGTTGACAGCAAGCTTGGCGTAGCCAAAATAGTTATGAGGAACAGCATGCTGCCGCAAAAATACCTCATTCGCTACGGCAAGCGCAGCAGGGGTCCGATAGATTATTTCGTGCTCGGGTGGATGAAAGCCATGTTCGAGGCATATTTCGGTTCGCCTGTCGAGGCTGCCGAGGTGCTGTGCGCGGCGAAGGGCGATCCCTATTGCGAATTCGTCGTTAAGGCCAAAGGCCAGAGAAAAAGGAAGAACTGAATCAGATGCTCAAGCCTTTCTCTGCCGGCATAACTTCTATCCCCTGGCCGGTTATCTTGAAAGGATGCACGTCGGTCGAATGGTTTGTCCGCCTCATCTTCCTCACTAGCATGCTCTTGTCGTATTGAGAGCCGGAAATTCCAAGCGCCCGCAGGACTATGACGCCGTCTGTCACGAACTCTTCGACCCCGAAGCGCGAAAGCGTGCCGTCTCCCTCGGCCATCTCGGATGTAAGAATTGTTGTCGCTCCGGTCGATTTGAGTTTGGTGAGCAGGTTGAACAGGTTCTTCCTGACCTCGAACGGGTCCTTGTAGTACAGCCCGAACAGCGAGGTCGAGTCTATGGCTACGCGCTCTATTTTCTCCCTTCTTATCTTTTCCGCCAGCTTGTCCATGAGTTCGGAAAGCTGGAACGGGTCCCTGTACCCTATTATGAGCTTTCCGGAATCCGCGTATTTTTTCAGGTCCCAGCCGAATCGGTTGACGTCGTTGAATATGTCATTGACCGTTTCTTCCATCGTAAGGAAAATGCACTTCTCGCCCCTCCTGAGGCCTTCCATAATGAACTGCGCGCAGAAGATGGTCTTTCCAGTTCCAGTCGCCCCAGTGAGCAGCGTGGTCGAGCCCTTTATCAGGCCGCCCTCTATGTACCTGTCCAGGCCCTTGATGCCTGTCGGTATCCTTTCTAACCCCCCTTTTTTTGCGGATACCGCCTTCTTGGTCGCTGCTCTTTTCTTCATACTCATAAGTTCGGTTCCAACATTTAAAAGTTTATGCGTAGAAATCATTTCATGTCGATGCAGTTCGTCAAGAACATCGATGAGAAGCCGCCCGAGAGGAGCAGTGCTCAATCGGCCGAGGCCGAGATTGAGAGGATCAAATCCGAGTTCCTCTCGCTCCACAAGGAGGTCTTCTATACTGCGGACATGCTGATGGAGCTCGCCGAGGTCCCTCCTGGCATGAGGAGCGCTGTGCGCAACAAGCTCCAGACCGCTTCGTTAAAGTATGGCATAAAGAAAATATCCTCTTCAGGCAAGCCGGTTTACGGCATTTCTGACCTTTGCCCCATCGATTACGCATGCTACAGGGGCTGGTGCTCGGGCAGGGTGCTTAAATACGGTTCGTGCGTCCCGGCTTGCCCGAGAAGGGACAAGAAAAACCGCCCGGAATTCGTCGAGAAATAGGTCATTCCGCTATGTTTATCGGCTTTGCCAGCGCCTTTGGCGGCAGCGGGTTCTTGAACCTGACCTTGACGGTGCCTGTGTTGCCGTGTATGCCCGAAACAAGGCCTATGTACTTCTCGCCTTTTTCATCCGTCCACACCGCCTTCCTGCCTATGAGTTTGCCCGCCTCCCTTTTGGAATTTATCCCGGGCACCTTGACAAGGACTTCCTTTGTGTAGGCTATGTGGTACGTCACTATCACGCCCTTGGGGTCCATTTCAAACACCTATATTATATGATGCAGTCCGCCCCATATTAAAAGCGCCTGCTCAGAATAGAATAATGCCAAGGCGAGATTTATTGTTAACTGTCACTTTTTGGCCTTCTTCCCGCCGCCCTTCCTGGCTTCCTTCTTTTCCATTTCCTTGGCCGCCTTCTCGAGCTCCTTTTCGGCCGGTCTGCTCTTCTCTATGATGCCGCGCACGTCCATAACGAAGCGCCGCACGTACTCCTTGGTCATATAGACGTCCCTGTCGTTTATTTCTTCCAGTTTCTTGTCTTCCAGTTTCTTGCGCATCTCCACCACCTTGCCGAAAACGTCCGCATACCACGGGCTCACCAGCCCCGGCTCTGTCAGGTACTTCCTGAAAGCTTCAGGAAGCTTTTCCGGCTCAGGCGGAAGCTTCTCCAGGGATTTCAGCGCGGCCACGCTGGCCTTTATCATGATTTCGTACATCTTCTTTATGTCGCTTGCCTTCTTTCCGGCTTCGAGGTTCGCCAGCAGCCTCTCTATCCTTTCCACGAACTTCTCCGTCCTCGCTATCCACTTGTCGACCTCCTCGCCCTTGATTTGCCTTATTTCCTTGTGCTCCACGGCCTTCCTGAACTTAACGACTTCGTCTACGAAGTCAGCCCATTCCTCTTCGAGCAGGCCTGGTGCCACAAGATGCGCCCTCATCTGCTTGCCTATCACTTTAGGAGCAGGCGGGCCGACACCGACGAACATCAGCACCGCCTGGGCAGCGTCGACAATGGCGTAGTAGAGGTCCTCCGCGATCATGTAGAGCTTCACGCTCTCCACCCTTCTCAGCCTCTTCGGCACGCCTTCCATCCTCGTTTCCGCCGCCTCTATAGTGGCCGGGAACTTGCCCCATTCGAGCATCTTCCTCATCGGTATGAAGTAGCCTGTGTCGTGGATGGCGTAGCCCTCGCGGACTATGTTGTAGAACAGCGGGTGCTGCTTCATCACGCCGTCCATGAACTCCGTCAGCGCCAGGACCGGTTGGGGGTGCAGGCGCGGGTCCGTTTCGCTTGCCATTCTTGCGATGTCCCTGTCGACCTTCTCCCTGATGTCGTCGAACTTCTTGAGCGGCATCTTCGTGTCATCAAAGATTATGTATATATCGACGTCCGATTTGCCGGTGTAATCGCCGCGGGTGATGCTGCCCCATACCACGACGGCCTTGATGTAATCCTTGAACATGCCGAGTATCTTGTTCTTGAACTCGTCCGAGCTTTTCAGCCTCGTCCGTAGCGAGAACTTCCTGAGCTTCTCGCCCATCGTCTTGGCCTTCTCCTCCCTTTTCTGCTCGGTTTTCTTTTCAGCCACTTCTGCTCCCCTCTGATTGTTTTCGCCTGCTGCCATTTATATAAGTTGAACGGTTGAATATTTAAATACCACTATAAGGTAGTTACCTATACTTCTCCTTCGACCATTCCGCGAGCTTGCCCTTCTCCTTCGCCGCCGTCCCCAGCGCGCCGTGCTCCTCCTCCGTCATGGTCAGCATCCCCTTTAACGGGTCTAGCGCATGCTCCTTCATCTTGAGCAGCTGCACCTTCCATTCCGCCGCCTGCATGTCCATTCCGAAGAACTCTGGCGGCAGCTTCTTGAACTCGACGTCCTTTTCCAGGTATTTCTTCATAAGCCTCATTGCGAGCACAGTGTCTTTTATCATGCCCTCCTCCCCTCCCCTTTCGAATATCCACCAGCCGGACTTGAAGCCCTTCTTCCTCAGCTCGTAGAGCCTCTGATAGATGTACATCTGGGCCTCGGATCCTATCGCTATCGGCAGGTGGGAGGGGTTCATGGGGGTCGGAACTGTCATGTGCACCACCTTCAGCCTTTCGCCTGCTCCGGGCGGCAGCTCCCCTATGTCCTTCTTCGGGTCTATGTTGCAGCTCATCATGTGCTCCATGTCCATGGTGATGCCGAACAGCGGCGAGCCCAGCGATTTCACTAGCTGGTATATTTGCGGCAGGCGCGCGAGCCTCATGTAGCCCTCGTATCCCTTCTGGGCCATGGGAGTCTCGAAGCAGAAATACATCCCGCTCCTTTCAAGTATCGGCTTCGGGTCCTCGTATGGAGAGCCCTTGTAGGGGTTGAAGTGCCCCCAGACGTATTTGGCCGATACCGCCGGCACCCATTTGTCATGCTTCGTGAGAATTTCGTTGTCGCTCAGTATCTTGCCTACAATGCCCTCCCAGATGCCGTCGCGGTTGTCCTGCATCCACTTGGCAACAATGATGTAGGCCAGCCTTTCCATGCCGTAGTGCATCTCCCCGCTGTTGACCATCCTTATAAGGTGTTCCTCTGCTTTCTTTCTTGCCTTTGTTTGCAATTCCTTCTGCGCCTTTTCGTCCGGCATCTTTCCTTCGTGAGTGCTTACGTATTCGTCCATCAGGTCCTTGATGAACCATTCCGGTGACGGTATGTACCTGAAAAGGTCCGGTATCGGCGAGTCCTTGGCCACCTTGAGAACCCAGTCCACGAGCTTCGGGTTCTCCTTCAGGAATTCGCCGAGCGGCCGCCCCCAGAAGTCGCACAAGTTAGTGTTCTGCAGCTCGTGCGAGAGGAGTATGAACGGATGGGCCTCGCTGGTGTGTATTGTGCAGTATTTGGCGCCGAGCTTTGAGCATTCCTTGACATGAATCATGAGCCTGTCGTGCGCCCTGCGGTAGTCCGCCACCGACGTCGAGTCGAGCGGCATGGTGTCCATGCCCGTTATTGCGACGCATTCGCCGTGGACCCCGAATGTTATGTTCAGGTTCTTGACAGCCTTGTCCACTTTGGCCTTCAGGTCGTCCTCTTTGAACTCGTTCACGCTTTCCAAGTCTATCTGCACGTGGTTCGTGCCCGATGTCGCTATCCACGTGAGCTTCCTGCTTATACCCAGGATCTCCTCCTTCTTTGCCACCGACCATATCCCGCTGGAGACTCCTATCTCGTATCCTTTGGGCATCAGCCAACACCCATCCTTCCCTTTATGAATCCAACGATTGCTCCGAACTTCTCGCCGGCCTGCGTCAGGTAGTATTTCGACAGCCTTTCCTTGAACTCCCTTTCGTACGGCCCGGCCTTGACGAAGAATCTCTTGTGTTCCTCCTTGAGCGACACCTTTCCGAAAGGCGCGAACATGCCCCTGAACTCCTCCACGGTCTTCGCCCAGTCCTTTGCCAGCTCGCCCAAAGGAGTCAGCTTCTTCGGCTTCTCGCCGAACATGCCGGGGAATTCCTCCTTTATGACCTCGCTTATGTGCTTCTCCTCTATCCTTACGCCGAGCATCTCGTCTATGTAGTGCTCAAGCTCCTTCTGCCTGCATTTCAGTTCCAGCAGCTTCACTAGCATGATGTTCTGCGAAAGCATGTAGGTCCTTATCGTGAACGTTATGTCCTCCAGCTCGCCCAAGGGCAAGACCGAGCCAACCCTTAACACGTCTATGTCGAAGAATATGTAATACAGCTGGTTCGGGTCCAGGCTGTGCATGCCCGCCTTCCACTCCTTCTTTATCTCCTCGACCATGAGGTCGGCCTCGCATTCGATCTCGCCTTTCTTGAATTTCTTTTCAGGCACCCTGTTCAGCAGCCAGGGATATATGCTCGCCAGACCAGTCTTGTCGTTCAGTATCAGGTTCTCCCTCACATAGCTGTCGTAAGGGTCATGAATGAAGTCCCCGACCTTCTCTACCCCCGGTTTGTGCACCTCCTCTGCGCTGAATGCCTTCCAGGCCCACAGCCTCACGTTGTTCGAGAAGGTCTTCTGGCCGGTCACGTCCGCGAAAGAGCTGAGCGCGGAGCCCCTTCTAAATGCGGTCTCGTGCCCCGTCTTCATCATCTTGAACTTGGTTATGTAAGGTTTGAGCCATTCCCTGTATTCCTCCACGCTGGCCTTTCTGGCCTCGACCATGCCTTTTATCGTAGCGTACCTTTCCTTGGCGGCCTCTCCGAACAGCTTCTTCCACTCCACGTAAAGGCGGTTCTTCGTCGCTAGGACGACCCCTTCGGCCTTGCTGACGCCGAGCTTCTTGGATATGCCTTCAGGGTCCACGTCCTTGTCGGACAGTTTCATGAAGTCCGCCACTATTGTGGGCCAGCGGGGAGCTATCGAGCGCAGCGCCACGGGCGCCTGGCCCTGCACGTCAGTATGTATGTCGACCTGGTCTATGAACATCGCCCTTAGCGAATGCTCGTCCTTCTTCTCGAAATAATCGAGTATTTCCCGGTACTTGCGCAGGTCGTGCTTGGCCAGCTCGTAGTCGGAGACGAGCGCGGCGGTTGACGCCATTCCCTGCTTTATCGTGGCCTCGAGCTCCCTTTTCTGTGAGAGCGTGCGCTGGTAGTATTCCGTGTGCGTGGGCGACACCTCTATCCATTCGTCCACCTTCACCACATTGTAGCCCCACTTTGGCAGCTGGAAAACAAGGGCATAGTATAGCGCCGAGGCCACCCCCGGCGCAGCTGTCATGTTAAGCTCCGTGGTCTGGTTGACCTTGGTTTCCATGCCTGGCGGCTTTGTCGGCCCTGTCGCCAGGTAGAGCCCTATGTAGGGGCTGCTCGCTTCTGTCAGCGGTATGCCGGTGCCTTTCGGCTTGCCGGCCCTCTTTTCAGCCTTCATGAAATCGAATATTGGCTTGTCCATGGAACCGCCTACGTTAGCACGAATATGAGTATTCCGAGCAGGAGCAGCAGCACGCCTATGACCCTTCCGGCTATGGTGAAGCTCTTTGCCTGGTAATCGCTTATGTCGGGAAAATACATCAGTATGAGCGCGCCCATTATCACAAGCAGCGAGCCGAACAGCTTGGACGAGAACGACCATACGAGATATACGACCGCGCCGATGATTATGAACAGTATCATGACGGTCGCTGTCTGGAAGGCCTGCGCCGAGGAGTTCATAATAATAATTTTAAGGGGCGCAATATAAAGTTATATATCTTACTCAAGCCTGATATTTAGTGATTGCTATGGTTATCGCGAGGACGAAGATGGTCATACAGGACGACCTCTTGAAGCCTTGGCCAAAGGCCACTGTCAGCTACGCCGGCCCGAACGCAGAAAGGTTCTACAAGGAGATACCCAAGCTGCTGCAGTCCGTGTTCCGCGTGCACCCCGGCGACATACAGGAGAAGAAGTTCTCCTGGTCGAAGGGTGAGCCTGAGAAGTTCAGCGTCAAATGGGAGATGGACAAGAACCTGGACAGGAACTCCTATTACCAGGTCACTGTCGAACTCAAGGGCACGGGCGGGAAGGAGGGCAAGGCCGAGATTGTAGTGGACGGCGCCCTGAGGACCGAATACCCCCAGGACACCGTCTGGGAGCGCTCGCTTCTTTACGAGTTCCTTAGGGTATTCTGGCACAGGATTTTCTACTGGTCAAAAAGGGAGCAGATGATTAGGGAAGGCAGCAGGCTCTTGGCCGTCTATCTGGAGAATCTGAAGAGGCTCGCCCATCAGAAGGAATGATGAGATGGGAGAGGAATACGTGGTCAGGACCGAGGTCCTTCCGCTTGAGGGCGAGATAGAAAGGGAGCTTGAAGGCAGCAATCCAACGAAGCTGCTCAAGGAGATACCTTCCCTGATGAAGCAGCTCTTTAAGATAGGCTCCTCCTCTTTCTTTGAAGACAAGATAAAGTGGGACAAGCTCGGCGATCCTGTCGAGTTCTTCGCTCAGTGGAGGGGCAAGGTCGGTGAGGACGCCCGCACAAACTTCTGGCTCAAGGTCGTAGTTCAGGGCAGGCAGGGCCTAAAGGACAAGAGGGGCAGCGTCACCGTGAAGATAACAGGCTGGCTCGAGACAGAGATACCGCATGAGACGTCCCTTGACAAGGCGATGAAGCTGGCCAACATGAGGATGTTCTATGCGAAGCAGCTGCAGGAATATGTGAGGAGGAACAGAGCGCTCATCGAGCGCCTTGACATGGACATAAGGAGGGCCATGGAAGCCGGCCTTCCAGAGGAGATATGAATGGCTTTTGATATTTTCAGGAAGAAGCCCAAGGAGCCGGCAGAGCCTGAGGAGGTGGAGCTTCCGCCGGAGCTTGAGCACCTGAGGCTTGCCGGTCCGCCGTTCCCCGGGAAGGCGGAGCCCGCCAGGACCGGCCTGGCTCCGGAGGCGCCGCAGCGCAGGCCTTTCGTGCCCGAGGAATTCGCCGAGGAAAGGTTCGGACCGGCGCCTGATAAGCCCAAGGAGTCCGAGGACAGGATAGCAATAATCCTCAGCAAGCTCGACATAATCGAGTCCAGACTGAAAATAATCGAGGAAAAGCTGAAGAAGTGATTATTCGGACCCTTTCCGGCTCTTCTTTATGTCGTCCCTTATCCCGTTCTCAATGTTCAGATATGCGTCAATGCAGCTCCCGCATTCCCTGTTCCCGCAGTGCCTCATTGCCGTCAGGAGGGACAGGTTTCTTGCCAGTGCGGTCTCAAGTCCCGAAAGCTTCCCATTTGGATCAGCGATGTTGCCGTTGGACCTGAACTCGTTGAAATGCTCGTAGACGCGCAATAACGCATTGTAAGCATTGTCGCAGGCGGCATCCCTCCCAATCTCCTTCGACTTTTCCGGTCTGAATTTGGGGCAGTAATTCCTGAAATCCTTATAAGCTTCCAGCCATGCCTCGCTGCCTGTCAGATACTCCTTTTTCGGCTTCTCAGAAGCTTCCATGCTCACGCCTCCTCCTTGACCCTCTTCTCGACTTCCTCCTCTATCCCGAGCTTATCAACGAGTTCCTTGAAGCGGTTCCTTATCGTGACCTCGGTGACTCCGATTGCGTCAGCGATTTCGCGTTGGGTGCGCTTCTCGCCCTCTAGAACGGCGGCTATGTAAAGGGCCGCCGCAGCGACGCCTGTCGGGCCCTTGCCCGAAGTCACTTCGTTCTTCTTCGCTTCCTTCAGGATCTGTATCGCCTTTGCCTGGACCTTGTCGGGAAGCCCCAGCATGCTGGCGAAGCGGGGCACATAGTCCTGCGGCGGAGCCGGCAGTATTCTCACGCGCAGCTCCCTTGCGATGTAGCGGTACGTCCTTCCGATCTCCCTGCGCTCCACTCCGCTCGCTTCCGCGATCTCCTCGAGCGTGCGGGGCGTTCCCATTTCCCTGCAGACAGCATAAAGCAGCGAGGCGATGACGGATTCCATCGACCTCCCCCTCACGAGCCCGCGGTCGACGGCCTGCTCGTACTTCTTAGCCACCTCCTCGTGCACTTTCTTCGGCAGCCCCAGGAACGAGACGAGCCTCTGCAGTTCGCTCAGGGCGAAGCTCAGGTTCCTGTCCTTCGATTCCACGAGCCTCTTCTGCCAGATCTTCAGTCTGTGGTATTGCGCCCTCTTCGCAGGTGCTACCCTGAACAGCTCGCCCTTGCCGCGGCCTATCTCGGTGGTAAGTCCTTTGTCGTGCTTCGTGAAAGTCAGCGGCGCCCCGGCGCGCGTGCGCTTTGATCTTTGTTCGTCGTCAAACGCCCTCCATTCAGGCGACGCGTCGACCATGGAATCCTCAAGAACCAGCCCGCATTTGGCGCAGACGCGCTCACCGCGCGCCTCGTCCTCGAAAAAATGGGTGCATCCGCATTCAGGGCACCTTGTTATCTTCTTCCCGGTGGGCTGCTTCTTTATCGGCTGCATGGCCCTTCTTGGGGTCAGTTTCGTCTCAGAAGGCTTCTTTTTGGGCACAATATCACCTTGTTACTTATATGTAGTGAATAATACGCTCCTTATATAAGATTAGGTCATGCTTGGTATATAAAGCTTTCTATCAAGCTTTATAAAACTATCGGTTTTTAACCGTAATCCGGTTAAGGCCGCTTCGTCTTTTGGCTCGGTTTCTTGTCTTCCCATCTCTTCTCGGCCGCCTTGGAGGGCTTTCCCCCTAATATATGCGGCCGGCGGCCGCTTCCGGCCCCCTTTTTGTATTCGTCAAAGGCGCGCCTTATCCTGCCCATCTCCCAGAGCATTATCCTCTGCCTTTCCTCCGCGTCCTTGGCGCCTTCCCTCCTTGTTCTGCCTTCGTCCAGAATCGAGTTTATCTCCCCTCTCAGCCTTTCCCAAGCAGCCTTGCTGGCCATACTCTTTTATTTGCCTCCCCCCAATATATAAAACATGATACCGCTGAAGGAGATAGAGAAGGTCGTAAAGGCTGCTGGCGTGGAAAGGGTGTCCGAGGACGGCCTGAAGGAGCTTCAGAAGGAGCTGGAAAGGGTCGGTTCCGAGGTGGCCAAGGATGCGGCCGTATTGGCGAAGGCCGCCAAGCGCGACGCAATCTCCGCGCAGGATGTTCTCAAGGCTTCGGGAAAGGCATAGCAAACTTTATATTCAAGCCCCGCAAATAAGGACGCATGAGCACCACGAAATCTTCCATCAAGCTTCTCAAGCCCGGCAAATATTGCGTGATAGACGGCGAGCCCTGCAAGGTGCTGTCCGTATCCATCTCGGCGCCCGGCAAGCACGGAGGCGCAAAGGCGAGGCTGGACGCGATAGGCATATTTGACGAGAGGAAGCGCTCCATTGTCAAGCCCGCCGATACCGAAATAGACGTGCCCATCGTCGAAAAGAAGACCGCCCAGGTCGTGGCAATAACAGGCGACATGGCCCAGCTCATGGACATGGAGACTTATGAGACATTCGACATGAAGATACCAGAGGAGCTCAAAGGCAGGATACAGCAGGGGGCTGAAACGACCTACTGGATAATCCTCGGGAGGAAGCTGCTCGTCGGTTAGCTATAAATCGTTTCTTTGCCAAGTGTTTCTTATGTGGAAAGCCGTCTTGTGGCTGGTTTTTTTGGCGGTCGTGGCAGCGGCAATCTATAATTACATTGGCTCTGCCGATGTCCCGTCCGCTGGGGCGACAGGCTTCTTCGCAAAGGCTGGCTCCGAAGTGAAGGTCTTAGCAGGCCAGGTGCTCGGCGAGATCGTAAAGTTCGTCCTTTCCGGCCTCAAGGCAGGTGCGATGGCCGCTTTAAACAGCCAATAGTGCGGAGAATATCCTGTTAGAGTCCATTTCCTGCATTCCTGGAAAGGGCAAGAGCGTCGCGATGATTAATACTACAAAAACGGCCGATAACAGCCAAAGCGCTTCGCTTCCCGACAAGCTGTAAAGCATCCCGAAATAGAGCGCGCAGAAGAGCGGGATTATGAACGCCGCCATGATTATCAGGTAATCCTGTATCATGCTCGCAGGCGCATGCGTGACTCCTATCGAGAAGCCTGAAAGGCCGTTGCCCGCGTCGCTGAAGGTTATGCTAGGGTTCAGGCCGAAGCTGGCCGCCGCCATGTAGTGCCCTCCTTCGTGGGCAAGCACGAAGAGCATGCCGGCGATCGTTATGATAAGCATCTTGCCCGCCAGTTTCATGATTAAAGTCAGTAAAGGTGGCGATTTAAAGCCCTCATTAAATAAAACAAGGTTAACTAAGGAAAGGAAACACCACTCTTTGATATATTTAAATAAGTTCTTGCCCAAATTAATGGCATGAGGAAGGCCGGAAAGAACGGCGCAGCGGAGAGTTTCTTTATGTATTTCTCTTCCATAGTAGCGGTGCTGCTGATAGCATCGCTGGCATTTCCGAGCTCTGTCCTGCCCAACGCAGAATCCGGCAACGTGCACCTTTCGTCTGGTCTTTTCATCATATTGGCTCTCTCGATGTTCTTGTATTTCATGACGAAGGAGAGGGGGTTCAAATTATGAACGAGCTCGTGCTGGTCGCCTTAGGCTTCGGCGGGATTGCGGTTTCGGTCGTATTGCTTGCCTACATAAGGAACGAGAAAGGCAAGCTCAGGAAATCCGTCCTCGAATACGAGAAGATAAAGAAGAAGCTTGACGAAAACGGGGACTGATGCAATGGACAGGATAATTGTTTTCTCTCTCGCTGTTATTGCAATCAACATAGCGGTTTTTCTCCTCGTGCCGGCTGGTGACATATCGCTTTCGTTCGCGGACTTCCGTCCGCAGGCGCTCTTCCTTTTCCAGTTCATGCACTTCAATGCGACGCATCTCATAGAGAATGTTGCCGGCCTGCTGCTCGTGGCGCTCATAGCGGCAGAGCTCGAAATGAAGTTCGAGAGCTTCCTTGTTTCCTATTTTGTCGGCGTCTTCATAGCCGTGCCGATGCTGGCGTTCTTTCCGGACGCTATAATAGCCGGAAACTCGACTGGCATATACAGCGTGCTTGCGGCCGCCTTGGTGAAGGCCAGGAACTTCGTGCCGCAGAAGATAAGCCTTCCGCTTTTCGCCATGTTCATATTTTCCCTTTCAATAGCAAACTTTTTTATGTGCGGACCGTGCGTAAATAGGTTATTGAAGACGGACATGTTCCACTTTTCCGGCTTCGCCAGCGGGATTGCCTCGAGGTACCGCAGGACCGGTGCCAAAAGGCTGCTGAGGTGCGATTGATGAGGGTTGAAACGGGGATCAAGGGCTTGGATGAGATGCTTAACGGGGGGTTCCTGCCGGGCAAGGTCATGCTCGTTTCCGGCCCTGCCGGCACTGGCAAGACCACCTTTGCCATGCATTTTGTCTTCGCCGGGACGAAGAAAGGCGAGCATTGCCTGTTCATCACGTTGGAGCAGAACAAGAGGAAGATGATAGAGGACATGCTTTCTGTAGGGATGGACGTCAAGGGCAACAGGAAGCTCACCATCATCGGCGGTTCGCTTGCCGACATAATGAGGTTCCAGCAGAAGGTCAAGGCCAAGCCGCAGGATTTTCTCGATGAGATAGCCGAGATAGTGAAGAAAAACAGCGTAAAAAGGGTCGCAATAGATTCTTCGAATCTTTTCCTCATGCTGTTCAAGAACGACGAGGAGAGAAGGAATGCGCTCCTTGCTCTTGCCGAGATGCTGAGCAGTTTGGGCTGTACGACCCTGCTGACCTCCGAGGTCAGGAACGGCACCCGCGACATGAGCTGGTACGGCTTCGAGGAGTTCGTCGTGGACGGCGTTATAACGCTGACGAACGACATCTCTTTCGACAACTATTACAAGAATGCGATAGCCGTCAGGAAGATGAGGGGCAGCTCTCACAACAAATCGGTCGTCGAGTACAAGATAACCGACAAGGGGATAGTGGTCTTTCCGGATTCGGCCATAAAGAGAAGGGTATAAGCCCTGAAAATCTTTATTTATTAGGTTCTGTTATAACTTTATGTGGTAAAGTTGGACAGATATGCCAAGGTTCTTGCCGGAGTATTGAAGAAGGTGAAGCCCAGCCCTGCCGAGGAGAAGGAAATGGAGGGGGTGATGGGCAGCGTGGTGGCTGTCGCCAGGAAGCATGCCAATCCCATGGTCTGTGGCTCCTCTGTCAAGGGCACCTGGCTTTCCGGAAGGAACGAGCTTGACCTCTTCCTGCTCTATCCTCCGGCGCTTCCGAGGAAGCAGCTCGAGGAGAAGGGCGTGGCCGCTGCCAAGGCCATAGTCAAGGAGCTGGGCGGCACGTTCGTAATCGCCTATGCCGAGCATCCTTACGTGAGGGGGAAGATAAGCGTTAATGGCAAGGCCTTCGACATCGATGTCGTGCCGTGCTATGATGTGAAGGACCCGGCCAAGATAAAGTCTGCTGTCGACCGCACCCCCCACCACGTGCGCTTCGTCAACGCCAACATAGGCAGGAAGGGCGACGAGGTGCGCCTGCTGAAGCAGTTCTGCAAGGGCATAGGCGTTTACGGGGCGGACACGAGGACACAGGGCATCTCGGGCTACATCTGCGAGCTGCTTATACTGGCTTATGGCAGCTTCGAGGCTGTGCTGCGCGAGGCTTCAAACTGGCGGCCGCCTCATGCCGTTGGAAAAGGCGCAGAAAAATTCGACAGCCCGCTCGTCATCATAGACCCGGTTGATTCGAACAGAAACGCGGCAGCCGCGGTGTCCGCGGAAAACTTTTCGCGGTTCGTGTTCGAAGCGCGGCGGTTTATGAAAAATCCAAACGAACGATTCTTTTTCCCAAAAATCAAGAAGCTCACCAAGGCGGACATCGATAAACTTGTTTGGCGCGGCACGCAGTGGCTTGCCATAGTCGCGCCGCGACCGGACGTAATCGACGACGTCCTGTGGCCGCAAATGAGGCGCGCAAGGCACCGCCTGGTCAAGGAACTCGAGCAGAGCGAGTTCCACGTCATGCGCTCATTTGAGTGGGCGAGCGAAAATGAGGATGGAAAGGGTGAATTAGCTCTTGTCTTCGAAATGGAAGTTTGGACTTTGCCTCCCGTGCAACGCATGCACGGACCACCTATCACGGCGCATGATCATTCCGCGCGATTCCTGGAAAAATACGGAAAACCGCGGTTCGGTCCTTTTGTAGACGGCCAGGGATGCTGGTTCATAGAAAAGGACAGAACATTCACCACCGCCGGCCAGCTACTTAAGGCGTTCCTTAGACGGCCTGCGATAAGGCTTGAAGAGTCGGGCATTCCAAATTTCATTGCGGCAGCGATGGCGAAGCATCGCTTGCTCGAAGGGCGTAAATTCTGGGCGTGGGTCCAAAAATCCGACATCTCAGAACTGATGTGGAAAAAATACATGAAGAAGCTCCAGTAGGTTTTGCTCTAAAACTGAATCAATTGCAGAAGCTTCAAAATGCGCCTAACTCATGCGATCTATCAGGTTCGGAATCAGGCTTGCCGCTCTTAATTTGCAGCATTATGATCCTCGCTTCGAACTTTCGAAAGGTACCTATCGCACAATCTTCCCGTGCGAAGACGACGCGATTATCCAATCTTCTCCTGCTCCGACGATGTCTCCGCCAACGGCTTCGCATGTGCGCTTTATCCTTTCGAGTGCGCGCTTCAGCTCAGCTATGTTCTTTTCGCGCAGCTCCTTTACGCGTATCAGCATGATCGCGCCTTCGCGCAGCTTCCGCTGTATCCTGTCCGAGTCGGCATATTCAGAAAGCCGCTCGACCTCTATAGGGACCTTTGCCCTCCGCTCTTCCTCCGGCTCGAGCTCGATGTAATCATCCGCCTTGTCGAATATGCCCATGATAGTAATGCGCAACGAAAATTCTTAAGCATGTGATTTCGCAGCTTTTCGGAAGCGGTTTAAATGCGCTTTGCGCTTAGAAGCGCTTTCTGCTGAAAATCAAATAAGAACCGACTGCCAGGCCTATGACAGGTATTATTATTATATCGAGCGGCAGCTTTGGAACGGACGGCTGCTCCTCCACGCCGCACTTCCTTTTTTCCACATGAGGCACGCATTTGTAATTCTCATCGCATGACATGGCTATGCGCGACTGCTCGCCGTTCATGCACTCAGACCATTCGCCTGAAACGCAAACTGCTTGGCACTGCAGCGACATAGAGACCGCGACGGTTGCGAACGTCGACAATCCGGTCGATGCTGCGCTGAAATAGTAATTTTCGGCATCCTCACCCACCGGAGTAGTCTCTAGCTCTTCCCATTCGCCGCCATCGGCGCGGTGCGCCAGCGTGACTGTAGACGGGTCGACTGCATTTTCCGCCACCCAGTCCTTGCCGACCTTAAACTGCACCGAAACATTCTCAATGTTCCCG
>JAWABM010000012.1:0-21084 GCA_038999215.1 Candidatus Aenigmatarchaeota archaeon
AGGCCGAGGGCAAAAAGAATCATCAGAACACCTTGAACCACGGCACTTCCTTAAGGCCGTCGCTGGTTATCTGGAACTCAACCGTCCTGTCCTCTGGAAGCGCACGGGCCTTTGCTATGCGCGCAATGCGGCAGCTTGTCCTTCCGGCATGAGTAAGCTCTATGATGTTCTTGGAAGTCCACTTGACTATGTTCTTGCTTTAAAGCTCGGTCTTTCCCGTCTCAATATCGGAATATACCTGGTTCGTGATAAGCACGGGCATGTTTCTGTCCCTGGCGAGCTTTGAAAGGATGCCCAATTGGGACGCCAATTCCTTGTTTATTTTTGCGACGCTCCTATCGCTCAATTCAAGGCGCCAGAGGGAGGTCATGCTGTCAACGATTATCAGGCCAGCGCAGTACTTCTTGCAGAGCCGTTCGGCCCGCAGAATGCACTCGTTCTGCTCCTTCCAGCTCTTCGGCGAAAGAAGGATTATGTTTTCCCCCACCTTCTTGGGGTCGCTTATCTGGCCGAGCCTCTCTGCAGAGAAGCCGCCTTCGGTATCGATGTAGATGACTTTCCTTCCCGTCGCAGCGCAGGAGACGCAGGCCTGCAGGGCCACCTGGGTCTTTCCGGATGCCGGCGCGCCATAGAAGTTCGTGATGCAGCCAGGCTCGATGCCGCCATTCAATAATTTGTCTATCGGAGCGCAGATCGAGAGCTTCATAGGTATAGATAATCGGGACGCAGATATATGAACCTTATTTATATGTGGTATAGATCCCTGCGCAGTTTTGCCAACGCAGCATCATCGTACGACCTGCCCCTCCTTTCCTCGTTGGTGACGATAACGCTCGCACCGCGGAAGTCAGGGGTATAAGCAAGGGCCATTATTGTCGCTTCCTGCTTTATGATGTTATCCTCTTTGGTGTACTGGTCGCGCGGCTTGTTTGCCAGTTACTTTATTTAAAGCCCGGAACGATAGCTTTATATACTTTTTACTACACATACATACATAGTTAGTATGGCTGTGGTGTAAAACAATGAAGGTAGAAATCAGGAAGAAATCGACGGGAGAGACGGCGATACTCATCAGCTTCGACACCAACAGCGAGGCGTTCGAATCGCCCTCAGAAAGGAACAAGTTCTTCACCGAACTGCATGGCAGGAGGCAAATAATTAAGAGGGAGCAGCGCAAATATGTATACCGCAGAAACGGGCTGCTCGACGAGATACCGAACCTGCGCGTTGACAACAGCGTGTTCATAATCATGCGGGAGCACATGAGGAGAATGGAGCAGTTCTTCAACGAATGGGAAGACAAGGTGAACTTCAGGACGTTCCCGGTGCTGCTGAACGAAAAGGAGGCAAAGGAGCTGAAAAGGAAGAACAAACTGGAGCTCGTGGATGAGATAAGGGGATGACATGGAAGAGAAAATGAGATCGATAAGGATCGAAAAGTACCTGAAAGAACTGAAAAAATACACACCGGAGGACATAAAGATAAAGCTGAACGATACCGATTACCAAGCCAGCATAAGGGGCTTCAGAGCAGGGCCGAGAAAGGTCATCGTGAAAAAAGGCAGCAGGATGGCATTCGTCAATTACACAGGCGAAGAATGGCAAGCGCCTTACGGCGATATGGAACTTATAGCAGAGATAATAGGCAAGCTGAAAGGTGATGTGAATGGATGAAAAGGGGATAAGGCTGAAAGTCGGGGAGCTGACAGGAAGGGATGATTTCGGAAGGGGCATAGCAAGGATAGACTCGAAGGCGATGAAGGAGCTCGGAATAAAGGAGGGGGATCTGATAGAGCTCGAGGGCAAGAGAAAAACAACTGCTGTCGCTGTAAGGGCCTATCCTTCGGACGTAGGCACGAACACAGTCAGGATGGACGGCCTCGTCAGGAAGAACGCAAACACGTCCATAGGCGAGTTCGTCAACATAAGGAAGTCCGATGCGAAGGAGGCGAAGAAGGTCGTGCTTGCGCCTGCAGAGAAGGGCATAGCGCTCCATATATCACCGAACCTGATAAAGCAGAACATATTCATGAGGCCCATGAGCAAGGGCGACATCATAATAGCCAACCCCGTGTTCAGGAAGGGCGGGGCAAGGACGGAAGAGAGGGACTTCTTCAGCCAGGTATTCGGCGCGGCTTTCGAGGAGGTGTTCATACCCGAGACGAGGCTGGTCGTGGTGAAGACGAACCCGTCGGATGCGGTAAGGATCACCGATATGACCGAAGTGGAGCTGATGCCGACCGCAGTCGAGATAGAGGAGACCAAGGTCCTGCCGACCGTGACGTACGAGGATATCGGCGGGTTGGGCGACACGGTGGGCAAGATAAGGGAGATGATAGAGCTCCCGCTCAAGAGGCCCGAGGTGTTCGGCCGCCTAGGGATAGACCCGCCTAAGGGCGTTCTCCTTCACGGCCCGCCTGGCTGCGGAAAGACGCTTCTGGCGAAGGCGGTCGCGAACGAGGCAGGCGCCAACTTCGTCTCCGTAGCAGGTCCGGAAATAGTATCCAAATGGTACGGAGGCTCGGAAGAGAACCTGAGGAAGATATTCGAGGAGGCGGAGAAGAATGCGCCGACGATAGTATTCTTTGACGAGATAGACGCCATCGCGCCGAAAAGGGAGGAAGTCAGCGGAGAGGTGGAAAGAAGGATGGTCAGCCAGCTGCTGACGCTGATGGACGGGCTCAACTCAAGGGGGAAGGTCGTTGTCATAGCCGCCACGAACAGGCCGAACTCCATAGACCCCGCGCTAAGAAGGGGCGGCCGCTTCGACCGCGAGATAGAGATAGCGGTGCCCGACAAGACGGGAAGGAAGCAGATATTCGAGATACATACAAGAAACATGCCGCTTGCAAAGGACGTCAACATAGACAAGCTGGCGGAGATAACGCACGGCTTCGTCGGAGCCGACATAGCTGCGCTCGCAAAGGAGGCGGCGATGCACGCCTTGCGCAGCGTGATGCCGGAACTCTCCGGCCTGAAGGAGGGCGAACCGATACCAAAAGAGATACTGGAGAAGCTGCAGGTGAAAGCCGAAGATTTCGATTACGCCATGAAAATGGTGCAGCCGTCGGCAATGAGGGAAGTGCTGGTGGAGATACCTAAGGTGAAGTGGGACGATGTCGGCGGTCTGGAGGAAGTGAAGAGCGCCCTTAGGGAGGCAATCGAATGGCCGCTCAAGCACGGCGACAGCTTCAAGAGGCTCGGAATAACCCCTCCGAGGGGCATACTGCTCTTCGGCCCGCCTGGCTGCGGAAAGACGCACATAGTGAAGGCGCTCGCGAACGAGGCAGGCGTGAACTTCATTTCGGTGAAGGGGCCGGAACTCCTGAGCAAATGGGTAGGCGAGAGCGAACAGCACATAAGGGACATCTTCAAGAGGGCAAGGCAGGTGGCGCCGTCTATAATATTCTTCGATGAAATAGACGCGATGACGCCGAGAAGGGGGCTGGACGCAGGATCGCGCGTCACAGAGCAGGTCGTGAGCCAGATACTTACCGAGATGTCCGGGCTCGAGGACATGCACGACGTGGTCGTCGTGGCCGCGACAAACAGGCCTGATATAATGGACCCGGCCCTGCTGAGACCGGGCAGGTTCGACAGGGTGATATACACGCCAGCCCCAACGGAGGCGGCGAGGGAGAAGATCTTCGCAATACATACCAAGAGCATGCCGCTCGAGGGGATTGACATAAAGACGCTCGCGAAAAAGACCGAGGGCTTCAGCGGCGCGGACATAGCGGCGCTCTGCAGGGAGGCGGCCCTGAACGCGATGAGGCAGGACATAAAGGCCAAGAAGGTGACCAAAGCGAACTTTGACGAGGCCATGAAGAAGATAAAGCCAAGCATAACCGCGGACATGTTCCAGAAATACCAGAAGATCGTGGACGAGGCCAAGAAGGCAAAAATCGAGGAAGAGGAAAAATCAAGATACATAGGGTGATGAGATGGAGAAGAAAAGGGTAAACGTGAGCATAGACAACGGCAGGGACGTGTTCTTCACGGACAACGTGACGATAATACACAGCCCGGCCAAGTTCGTGATAGACTTCACTCAGACCACGCCGAGATTCGACAACATAGGCGGGGAACAGCAGCAGTCCGTGATAGTGAAGCACAACACGGTGATGATGGATCCAGTGCTTGCCAAGATGTTCATGGAGGTGCTGGACGAGAACGTGAAGAAATACGAGAAGCAGCACGGCAAGATAAAAATTGAGAAAGGGAAGACAGACAAGAAATCGGTGCCGCTCGCATTCGAGCCAGGCAACAGGTACATAGGCTAGGGCTTCTTTTTTGCCAGCTCGATGTCCTCTTTCTTTATCGTTTTCCTTCCGGCATGGGCCGCGAACTTGACAGCGTCCTTCGAGATGCCGGCAGCAATGTCCATGAGAACGTCGGCAAGCGCCCTAGCTGCTGAGTCGCTGACCCTTTCCGCGCCCGCGTTCTTGAGTATGTCGGCCATCGGCGCAGCCGGTATTATCGAGCGTTTTCTTGGCATGGTCCTCAATAACTTTATTTAAATAAGCAATATATAAAGTATGGCGAAGCTCAAGCGCGCACTAGGACTGTTCGAGACCACGATGTACGGCGTCGGGATAATACTTGGCGCGGGCATTTATGTTCTCATAGGCAAGGCCGCAGGAATAGCCGGAAGCGGGGTGTGGCTCTCGTTCCTTGCGGCGGCGGTTGTAGCGGCGGTCACGGGCATGAGCTATGCCGAGCTTTCGTCCATGTACCCGAAGGACGCGGCCGAATACCTCTACACGCACAAGGCGTTCAGGAGCAGGAGGCTCTCATTCCTCGTGGGATGGCTGATGCTGTTCGCGCTCATAGTCGCATCCGCGGCGGTCGCCCTCGGCTTCGCAGGATACTTCTCCGCGATGTTCGGAGCGCCGGTCGTGCTGTCGGCGCTTGCGCTTGTCATACTGCTGTCGCTCCTTAACTTCTGGGGGATAAAAGAATCCGCCTGGATGAACATACTCTTCACGCTCATAGAGATGGCGGGATTGGCGATAATAATATTTCTCGGCATAGGCCATTTCGGCAGCGTCAACTATTTCGAAATACCCGGCGGGTTCGGAAGCCTAATGGCTGCCGCAGTGCTGGTGTTCTTCGCCTATCTCGGGTTCGAGGACCTGGTCAACATAGCCGAGGAGGTCAGGGAGCCGAAAAGGACGATGCCGAGGGCGCTGCTGTATTCCATAGCCATAACCACAGTGATATACATGCTGGTATCGGTTTCGGCAGTCAGCATACTGCCGTGGCAGGAGCTCGGCGCATCGAAGGCGCCGCTGGCGGACGTGGCGAACGCGGCCTGGCCGGGCTCTTCCGCGCTGCTGGCATTCATAGCGCTCTTCGCAACGACGAACACAGTGCTGTTCCTGCTCGTCGCATGCTCCAGGATAATGTACGGCATGTCGTGCCAGAACGCGCTCCCAAGGACGCTCTGCACCGTGCACAAGTCCAGGCGCACGCCATGGATAGCCGTGCTCGCGACAATGCTGCTGGCTGCGGCCTTCGTGACAATAGGCAACATAAGGACCGTGGCGGAGCTGACGGACTGGGCGGTCTTCTTCGTGTTCTTCTTCATAAACGCGTCCCTCATCTGGCTCAGGAAGACAAGGCCAGGCGAGGTCAGGGGTTTCAGGGTCCCGCTGAAGATAGGATGGGTGCCTGTGCTGCCGGCCTTCGGGGCGCTGTTCTGCGCCTACATGATGACACACTTCGAGCTCTCGCTGTCGCTGTTCGGCATCGGCGTCATAACCGCAGGAGCGGTCGCATACGAAGTTCTCAAGAAGGCCGGCAAGATTCAGTGAATGCGCGTCGTGACTATCGGCTTCTCATCGACCAGCACAGTGTGCTCGGCCTGCGAGACAGGAGCGCCAGACACCTCCTTCAGGACCATGTAAGGGTGCAGCGCTCCGGCCGAGACAAGCTGCTTCAGGGCGGCCTCCATCCTGACACCGGGCATCTTCAGCCACCTTTTCGCGAAGGGCAGCATGCTGTATTCCTTCTTAGCCAGCTCCATTATCTTCCTCGCTTCAGGCAGCCTGGACGGCTTGTCAGCAATACAGCGGAAAATGAGTGTCGGTTCGGAATCCTTGACCATACCGGCCCCGGTCGTGGCGAAGGGCTCGACAGCATAGGCCTCCCCCTCCTCCAACCTCTTGCCGGCCCCGTTCCTGACGTTCGGTATGACATGACCGGCATGGAGGTCGTACTGCGAAAGCGAATGGCCAGTCAGGTTCGCGACGGGCTTGAAGCCCATACCTTTCGCCACATCCTCAATGGCGGCGCCGATATCTGATATCCTCGTGCCGGGCACGAAGAGCGGAAGCGCGGCATCTAACATTTTCTTCGAGCACCTTATGAGGTCGTCCTCACCGGCAGGACGGACGGTAACGGCGGTGTCCCCTATGAACCCGTTGACATGCGCCCCGACATCGAGCTTGACGTAGTCGTTTTTGCCTATCACCATCCTGTCGCCTGCAACAGGCGTATAGTGCGCGGCCACATCATTGATGGAGACGTTCATCGGGAACGCGGGCTTTCCGCCAAGCTCCCTTATCCTGGCTTCGGTCTTCTCCGCAATGTCAAGAACGAGCGCACCCTCTTTCGCGAGCGCTGCAGCGTACTGCAGCGCCTGCGCAGCTATCCTTCCCGCCTCCTTGTAGCATTTGATTTCATCCGTCATTTCATCAGCTGCCCCTCAGTGACGCCGAACACCTGCAGCACCCTCAGGGCCGCAGGCAGGACCTGCTTCTTCGCGTAGTAATCGAAATCTATCTGGCCGAGCTTCGGTCCGGGATAAGGCTCCGCCCTTTCGGACAGCGGTCCGCCGCCCTTCACGATGACGAACCTTATTATCATCCCCCGGCTGACCGCTAGGCCAGCCGCCCTCATCTTCCTGGCCGCTGCCAGATGAGCGGTCTTTGCCTTGTACTGGCTCATGGGCTTTGCGAGCTGTACGTTTATCACAAGATCTTCCATTTTCACCTTGCCTTCCCTGACGCAGGCCAGCATGTTTCTGGCGTAGCTCACCGCTTCGCTTTTCTTTTCAAGAAGTATGAGCTGCAATATCCTTTTCTGCACCTCCTTGGCGAGCCTGCACCAATCCTCCCTCCTGGTCTCGAAGCCGCGCACGAGCAGCTCGCCCTTCCTGTCCATGAGCGCGTACTTCTTCTTCGCCCCTCTGCCTTCCTTGGTCGTGACGAACAGACCGCGTTCATAGTAGCCGCGGAACTCGAGCCTTATCACGCCGGGCAGCTCCCTGTTCACCTTTTTGAGCAGCCTCTTCGCTGAAGAGGCTCCACACTTGAGGAAGACGGCGTCAGTGTCGGCGTATATCACCTCAAGCCCGGCCTTCTCGGCGTCGCTTATGACCTTCTTTATGTAATAGCGCCCGAATGCGGCTATGGATTCCGCAATCTTAACATTGTAATAAGGGCTTCCCCTGTAACCGAAGTAACCATAGGCTATGTTCGCAGCAAGCTTGAGCTGCTGCTCCCTCTTAGCTAGCTTCTCGTCATATTTCCTCTTAAGCTTCCTCTTAACCTCCCACCGCTCCTCCAGAATCTTCCTGAGCCTCTTCGGTATGTCGCCTTCCGGCTTCTTGCAGAACCACCTGTCCTCGAAGCCTGGCACGCGGTCCTTTTCGCTGCAAGGCTTGCAGAAGGTCTTGACGTCTATGTTGTGCGTTATTATGATGCTCGGATAAAGGTTCCTGAAATCAAGCACGGACAGGCCCTTGTGCATGCCAGCCTTGGGCTCCTTCACGAAGCCGCCTTCGTACTGCGTTTCCATGGGAAAGAGTTGTGGACTCGGACTTATAAAAACTTCCAGAAAGGAGATGTTGCAGCATCCTATAAGCTTTAAATACATGCTCAATTGTCTTACAAAGTAGAAGCGACACCCGGATATTACAACTCGAGGTATGTTCAAATGCCAAAACCGAAGAAAAAGGAGCAACCCAAGAAGGAAGCGAAAGAGATGAAGGAAGAAGAAAAGAAATGGGACGAGGAAGAGGAGATCGTGGAGGAAGAGGCGAACATGGAAGAATCCGAAGGGGCCGCGGAAGAGACGGAAGAGGAAGAGGAGTCGGAAGAAGAATGGTAGGACCTCCGCGCTTGCGGTGAAAATCACCGCCTTTTCTATTTCTATTTTTGTTCATAGGCAGCTATGCCGCCTTCCCGCAGAAAGCGCTTAAATCCTTTCATTCCTCTATTCTTGCAATGAAAATCATCGCACGAGACGCCGTCTACAAGTGCAGGAAAGGCTGTAGCGAGTGCTGCACCCTGAGGCTGGAAATAAGCCCGATAGAGGCCGTGGAAATATCAGAGAAGTCCGGAACGACAGTAAGCACGTTCATAGATTATATCAGCGGGTTTGGCTCGCTCAATATGGCCAAAAAACTGAACAGCGAGGGCATTCCGGAATGCTTCTTCCTAGACAAAGGAAGATGCAAAATAAATAACTACAAGCCGATAACATGCAAGCTCTATCCGCTCGGCCTGAGAATGTCATACGGCGGGAAAGAAGTGCTGTGCGAGCCCATAGACGTGCAAAGGAAATCCTGCGAAGAATGCACAGACAAGGACTTCGAAGAAAGAGCGATCAAGTCCGAGGAACTCGTGGCAATCGCGGAGAAGATAATGAAGGGCAGGGCGGCCATGATAAAGATGGGAAAAGAGGCGGTCTTCGAGGGAAGGCTCATCGACAGGGCGATGGAAATATACAGGAGCATGAGCCTCGAGGAAGCGGCGGCATTGCTTAAGGAAAAATGCGGAGAAATAATGGAGTACAACATCTCTTTCTGATAAAAATTTTCCGCAGAAAATTATAAATATAATCGAAAACAATCATAATGCACGCAGAAATCGATGCTGATAACCATATGAACGGGAAAAATTCGAACGGAACGCAGAAGAAGATGAAAGTGCTCATAGTTTCTCATGAGGCCCTTGGCTCGGACCTGGCGTGGCAGCTCACGAAAGAAGGCCATGCCGTGAAATTCTTCATAGAGGAGAAAAAATACAAGGAGATAGCCGACGGCTTCACGGAAAAGTCCGAGGACTGGAGGAAGGACGCCGAATGGGCCGACCTGATAATATTCGATGACTGCCTCGGATTCGGCAAGGAGGCGGAGAAACTGAGGAAGGAAGGCAAGCTCGTCGTCGGAGGGACTGCATACACGGACAGGCTGGAGGACGAGCGCGAATTCGGTCAAAACGAAATGAAATCCGCCGGGATAACGATTCTGCCGCACTGGGATTTCACGGACTTCGACGACGCGATAAAATTCGTCAGGGACCGGCCAGGCCGCTATGTGCTCAAGCCCTGCGGGAAGATAGCGAGCGAGAAAGAGCTTCTGTTCGTGGGGCAGGAAGACGACGGCATGGACATGCTTCAGATGCTGGAGCACTACAAGAAGAACTGGTCAAAGAAGATGAAGTCGTTCCAGCTGCAGAAGTTCGTCAAGGGCGTGGAGATAGCGGTCGGGGCGTACTTCAACGGGAAGAAGTTCATCACGCCGATCAATGTGAATTTCGAGCACAAGAAGCTGTTCCCAGGTGAGAAGGGCCCCAGCACCGGTGAGATGGGCACTTCGATGTACTGGTGCCAGCCGAACGCGATATTCAACGCCACGCTCGCGAAGATGGCGCCAAAGCTGGCCGAGACAGGATACGTCGGCTATATCGACATCAACTGCATAGTGAACGCCAACGGCATACATCCGCTCGAATTCACGTGCAGATTCGGTTGGCCTACCCTGAACATACAACTCGAGGGCATCCTCAACCCTATAGGAGAGTTCCTTTACGCCCTTGCAAAGGGAGAGGACTATGAGCTGAGGGTGAAGCCTGGCTTCCAAGTCGGAGTGGTGATAGCGGTGCCGCCCTTCCCGTTCGACGACCCCGTGACATACAAGAAATTCTCGGAAGACGCGACCATACTATTCAAGAAGCCTAACTATGACGGGGTGCACATAGGCGACGTCAAAAAGGCCGGGGACGACTGGCTGGTCACCGGCTACAGCGGATACCTCCTGATAGTCACAGGTTCAGGGCCCACGATGAAGGACGCGCAGGAGCAGGCCTACAAACGCGTGGAGAACATAATGGTGCCCAACATGTTCTTCAGGACCGACATAGGCGACAGATGGGCGCTCGATTCCGACAGGCTCCAGACATGGGGCTATCTGCCATAATTCCCGTAGCAATCAATGCCAAGTCTTTGCGCAAAATTTAAGGAGCTTAATCGCTCCAGAAGCGGTGCGTGCGGATGAACTCGCGCTCCGCGCTGAGAATCTCCTTGTAGAGCCTGTCCTCATCCTTGAAGGCGAAGGTCTTGCTGAGGATGCGGAGCGCCGTCTGCGGGCCAACGCCGCGGCCTGCCAAAGCTATTGCCCCACGCTTGCCGTAGGCGACCATGACATCGGCAGACATCTTTATTCTTCGCAGCTTTTCGGCCTCCTCGTCCGTAAGCTGGCCTCCTTTCAGCCTCTTCTTGATTATGCCCTGCGCTTCTGTCATGTGGGGGTGCACGCAAGCGAGCAGCTTCGAAGTGCACTGCGGGCAGCGCGGGTCATTGGCAACATCATCGGCCTTGAAGACCACCGAGTACCTCCCGCAGTTCAGGCACACGAGCCTGACTTTGGTGTTAAGCAGCCGCTTCTTGATTATCTTCAGGATCTCGGCCTCAGGCCTGTCGGGCTTGGCTATGTCATGGAGCTCCTGCTGCAGGCCGAGCTCGCCCAGCAGGCTGAGGCCCTCGAAAGCCTGCACCTTCATCCCCCCTCCGCTTATATCCTTTATTATTTTTTCGGTTTGCTCCACATCGAGCTTCTCAACGAACAGCTCCCTGAGCGTTTCCCTGGCTATCGGAGAATTCCCATATATTTTGATGATGTTGTCGATGTTTATCTTGTCATATTTGGCGCCCTTCATTATGGCGCCGAAGCGCTTGGCAATCTGCACGAACCTGTGCTTGTAGAGGCTTGAGCGCGGAAGGGAGAGGGCGAGCACGGTCCTTATCTGATCCGGCCTCGCATCCCTGAGTATCCTTATCACATCGCAGGCCTGCACGTTGCCGAAGATTATCCTGTATGGGTCGGATTTGCTCGTGATGACCCTGCCCTGCTCTGCGGTAAGTATCGCCGATATGTAGCGTGCTAGGGTCTCATTCACAAGTGAGCCGAAGCAGCAATGCAGGACAGTGAATTCTCCCGAATGCTCAACGGTTATCGACCTGTTGTCGGGCACAGGGAACTTCTCGGCCTGCTTTCCGATTATCCAGACCATCTTGTTGGCAGTCTGCTCAGAGACGGGATATTTCTCCCTCACCTTCCCGGCTATCTCGGATTTCTTCATGCCCTTCCTCAAATACTGCCATATCTGGCGGCGCAAGGCGCCGACTTCCTGAGAGATCTCGAAAGGCACAGGTATGAGCTCGCCCTCCCAGGCGGGAACGGACGACTCCAGTCCAGACATCTGCTCAACGTACACCTTGTCCTTTTCCACCGAGACAACGCGCCAGGTCCGGCCTTTGACAATGAACGATGAGCCCGGCTCCGAGTGCTCCGACACGAACGCTTCGTCCAGCGAGCCGACCATCACGTTCGAGGCAAGGTCGATTATCTTGTAGGTTATGTTGTCCGGTATGACGGACAGGTTCGTGAAATAGTATTCGAATGCCTTCCTTCCCCTCCTTATGCCTTCGCCCAAAAACAATATGCGCAAGGACGCCAAGAACTCCAGAATGCCCTGGAACTCCTTCTCCGTCATCTCTCTGTAGGGCCATGCCTTCCTGAGCGTTTCGTAGACGAGCTTTGGGCTGACGTCGTACCGCTCCATTGCCATGCCGACTATCTGATGGGCCAGAACGTCAGTCGCGTTCTCATGAAAGCGCGGCCTTTCCATTTCCCTCGCAATGGCCTTCCTTGCTATCACCGCCGCTTCGAACATGTCGTCAGCTTCGGTCGCGATTACTATCCCTTTGCTTACTTTGCCGACACCGTGGCCTGAGCGGCCCACGCGCTGCAGCAGCTGCGTCACCTCGCGAGGGCTCATGTATTGTATGACCAAGTCTATCATGCCTATGTCTATGCCGAGCTGCAAGGAGCTCGTGGCTATCAGGGACCTCAGGGCCTCGGATTTGAACTCCCTCTCAGCCTTGAGACGCACGTCCTTGCCAAGCGAAGAATGATGAACTTCATGCTTGAGCTCGCTGTCCAGAACGCGCAACCTCGAGGAGAGCATCTCGGCAGCCTCGCGCGTGTTCGTGAAAGCAAGCACAGCCTTGTGGGAGACCATGAGGTCATGTATCCTCCTCAACCTGGCTGCGACTGACTCTGGAAGATTCATCCTCTCGGCAAGGGCCGCGTCTTCTGCTCTGGGGAGCGGAGATTCGACCCTTATGTCCAGCCTGGTATCCTGGCCCGCGCTGACAATCTCGCGCCTCTTTCCGGCGAAAAGGAAATCGGCAGCCTTCTCAGGCGAGCCCACAGTGGCGGACAGCGCGACCATCTGCGGATCGCCGCAGAGCAGTTTGAGCCTTTCAAGGGCAAGCACAAGCTGAACTCCGCGCTTGCTGTCTATGAGCTCATGAGCCTCGTCAACAACAACATACTTAACGTTTGCCAGAAGCTTCCTCATCTTCTCGCCGGTGAGCATGGGCTGGAGCTGCTCAGGGGTCGTTATCATTATCCGCGGCGGATGCTCCAGCTGCAGCCGTCGCTCCCGCTGGCTCGTGTCGCCGTGGCGGACAGCTATGTCGAGGTCGAGCTTGTCGCACCACCAGACCAGCCTGTCGAGCATGTCGCGGTTCAATGCTTTCAGCGGAGTGATGTAGAGAAGCGCTACGGGATCGTGCTCCTTTTCAACGAGCATGTTGAGCAATGGCAGCATGCACGACTCCGTTTTCCCCATGCCTGTGCCCGCTATCGCCAGGACATTCTCCCCCTTCAGAACAAGCGGTATGACCTCTTCCTGCACCCTTGTCGGCACAGCGAAGCGAGCTATAGCTAGGTCTTTCACCCGGCTGTTAAGTAACTGGAACGCACCAGCCATAGCCACCAACTATAACGCCGTTATACAACGGCATGTCAACGGCGCTGGAAATAGTAAGCATACGAAAGCGCTTAAAGCTTCACTTCTCGGAAAAGTTTAAAATAAAGGTTTGTTCGCACATAAATTTTTCATGTCAGACGCCACAGAACTGCTCGGTTTGCTGACGAATGCCATCGCAGGGACAAAGGAAAGGAACATCGCAATAGCCTTTTCTGGCGGATTGGACAGCGCAGTAATAGCAAAAATAGCCTCTGAAAGAATGAGGGCGACGCTTTACACAGCTGGTGCGACAGGTTGCAAGGACTTTGCTGCCGCAGAGAGCGCCGCCAAAATGCTGGGACTTCCATTAAGGAAGATAGAGCCAAGCGAAGCAGAAGTGGCCGAAGCCTCTCAGGAGCTTGCAAAGACAATAAGGACCGACAATTTGCTCATCCTGTCCTATACGCTTCCGCTCTGGTTCGTATGCAGGAGCTGCAGCGAGACCGCGGTCGTCAGCGGGCAGGGAGCCGACGAGCTGTTCGGCGGCTATGCCAAGTACCAGAGGTCAGCAGACGCGGCAGGCGAAATGAGGCGCGACCTGGAAAAACTGGCATCCGGCGGTTTGGAGCAGAAGATAGCCTCGCATTTCGGCAAGAAGCTCATCCTGCCGTTCCTCGACAGGGCGGTCATAAGGTTCTCTACCGCGCTCCCGCTGGAAAGAAAGATATCGGGCGGAAGGAACAAGATAATACTCAGGGAGGCAGCTGAAATGCTGGATTTGGGCTTGATTGCCCAAAGGCCTAAGAAGGCGGCGCAGTACGGCAGCGGGATAGCGAAGGTGCTTTCGAGATGAACAGCAGGCATAAAATGAAAATCATAATCAGGGAATTCAAGAGGCGTTACGGGCCCAAGCCAACGCATGGCCGGCCTTTCGAGACGCTGATAGAGACCATAATATCGCAGCGCAACACGGACGTGAGCACCGCCAAGGTAGCGAAGAAGCTTTTCTCAGTAGCCAGGACGCCCGAAGCGCTCTCCGCGCTTCCGATGAGGAAGCTGCAGAGCATACTGAGGCCGGCGGGCACATGGAGGCAGAAGGCCTGCTACATACGTCAAGTCTCCAATATAATCCTTAATAGGTACAATGGCAAGGTGCCGAAAGAGAGGCAGAAGCTCATCGACCTGCCCGGCGTGGGGCCGAAGACGGCGGACATAGTGCTGATGTACGGGCACGGGATACCGAGCATAGCAATTGACACGCACTGCGACCGCATTCCGCGCAGGCTCGGCTTGGTGCCGAAAGACGCGAAAATGCGCGAGATAAAGGAAGCTCTGGAGAGGCTCACGCCGAAAAGGGAGTGGCGCATCGTCAACCACGGCTTCGTCTCGTTCGGGCAGGAGATGTGCAGAGCAGCGAACCCGCGCTGCGCTTGCTGCCCTTTCCTGAGATTCTGCCCTTTCGGCAAGGAAATGGTTAAAAGATTGAAACCCCAGAGATAGATTATGCCAAAGGAAAGGCTGCTCATGTTATTCATTGCCGTAGTTGCAATAGCCCTTCTGCTATCGGCCCAGAACAAGGCGCCCGAAGCCAGGGCGACGTTCAGGGCGAATATACCTTCGAACTTACGAGGGAGGACCTGCAGACGGACGGTCCAAAGGGCTTCTATATCACAAAGTCCGAGGCCGAAAGCCTGACCTTCAGCACAGGAGGTTTTGATACCGCAAAGATGGCGAAGGAAGCGTTCGACAATGTCAATGCCAACAGGGAGTGAAGGTAAAGAAGGTCGTGCACAAGGCGGCTGAAAAGGCAACTGCCTAGGCAGGCAAAAGGTCCACGAAGAACGTGTAGCTTGCAGGGTCCGCGTCCGGCCTGATGTAATGCCTTATGTAAAAATACGTGTTTCCGGGGCTCGCAATAACGGGATTTGAGAGTTCTTGCGACCTGTTGAAGCCCCAGATGCTCGTGGTTATGCCAGGATTGCTCGATGTGACATTCAGCACGAGCCGCAGGCAAGTGTCCGCCCTGTTGACGACCTTTATCTCCACCCACTTGGTCTCGCCCTGGTGCGGGTCCCAGAGCACGTAACGGCTGCCTTCAGTTTCGTTGTACACGACGTCCGAATAGCTCTCCATTATCTCGAAGGAAATCGACGGCTCGACGGTCGCATAGCCGGTTATGGCGCCGTAGGACGATACGAACGCCGCAACAGCGCCCAGGCCGAGCAGCGAGAAGAGCGCTGCCGAGAGCGCGACGAGCCTTGACGACATGAGAATGGATTTCTCAGGGCCCCTTATACCGCCTTTCGGTCCGAAGTTCGCTTTTTACCGAATACGGCGTATTAAGTAAAAATAGGAATTATATATACTACCTAATAGTAATTACTATTAGGTGAATGCAGTATGCACAAGATAAACAGGAAACCTGAAAGGTTCAGGCAGGCGTGGAAGGCCTATGCCGACCCGTTCAGCATAGACAGGGCCATGAGAGAAACAGGATCCTACAGCAACGCCATGGATTACGGCACGTACTCGAAGATATCGGCGTAACAGCGCGGCGACGCTGATATCCTTCATAAGGTCGGGCCAAGGAAACTTAAAGGCGCAGGCCCTTCCAAGGAGAAAATTGGTGCGCCCACCACATCACTCTTGCGCTGATGGGCGTAACTGAGATTCTGAAATCAAACAAGGTCATGATTAGATGCGCTGCGGCCATTTAAATTGATTTCTTTTGTGCGGAACAACATTCGAAAACTATTTTTTCCTGGTGATTTCCGAGTAGGCGTGCAGCGCCTTCATCGCCTTCGCGGCCCTCTCCGGCGACGGGTACACCGGTATGCCGTAGGCCTCGAGCTTCCTCATCTTGTCGATGGAATATTCGCCGCCTACGGCGCAGACCACCACAGGCTTGCCGTAAATCTTGGCGTTCTTGAGCACGTCGACTATGTTGTCGTCGAGGGTCGGCGACTGAAAGAGCATGCAGCAGAGGACGCCGGAAATGGCGGGGTCCTTGAACACCATCTGCAGCGCCTGCTCATATCTCTCGGAGTTGGAATCTCCGATGAGGTCGACCGGGTTGCGGGCGTTCGAATAAGCCGGCACGACCGCCTTCAGCGCCTTCGCGGTCTCCTTCGAGAGCTCGGGCACCTCGAGCCCCTCCTTCGCGAGGGCGTCGGCCGCGATTATGCCGAAACCTCCGCCGTTGGTTACGACCGCTATCCTCCTGTCCTTCAGGCTGGGCTGGTCGGCGAGCGCCTTAGAGTAATCGAAGAGCTCGTGGATAGTCTGGGCCTCTATGATTCCCGCCTGCTTAAAAACAGCTGAATAGACCTCGGGCTGGCCTGCAATGGCGCCGATGTGGGTCGAAACCGCGGCGAGCCCCGGCTTGGTCTTCCCGCCTTTGAGCGCGACAACAGGCTTTGATTTCGTCAGTTTCTGGCACAGCTCGAGGAAGCGCCTGCCGTCCTTAAGATCCTCGATGTAGAGGGCTATGCAGCGCGTGCCGAGCTCTTTTGCGAAATATTCCAGCAGGTCGGTTTCGTTTATGTCGGCTGCGTTGCCATAGGAGACGAACTTTGAGACGCCAACGCCCTCGAACGAGAGCACGTCCAGAAGGACCGTGCCGACTGCGCCTGACTGGGTTATGACGCCTATGGGGCCCTCTGGAGGGCGTTTGAGCCTTTTCCTTGGCAAAAAGAGCATATCAAGCTCTTTCGAATATATGCCAAGACAGTTAGGTCCGAGGAACCTCAGCTTGCCTTTGGCAATCCTCTTCAGCTCCTCCTCCTTCTCCCTTTCGCCTATCTCGGCAAAGCCCGCGCTTATCACTACAGCCGCCTTGACCTTCTTTTTAACGCACTCCGCAAGAACAGCAGGCACGAGCTCTGCGCGCACTGCTATGACAGCCATGTCAACAGGGTTTTCCACGTCCGTAATGGATGGATAAGCCTTTAAACCAAGTATCTGGTCAATCGTAGGATTTATAGGATACAAATCGCCTTTAAAGCTCATTTTAAGGTTTTCCAGGATAAAATAACCTATTTTGTCAGGCGTCTTGCTTGCACCTATGACTGCTATAGAAGACGGGCTGAACACCTGCTCAGGTAAGGGCATGACGTCCTATTTATCGCACCTAATATTTATCCTTTACGCGAGGACCTTGAATACGTCGTCGCCTTCCTTGGCCTTTCCATTGACCTTCATCCCTATCTCGTCCCCTTTCTTGGCAGCGGGTATCTTCTTGTGCTCGACTTCCATGCTCTCTACCGCCTGCTCGATTATCTGGCCTCTGCCCTCTATGGAGATCCTGTCGCCTATCTTCAAGGCATCGCTCAGCTTGATTACAGCGACGCTGACCTTAGGGAAGAAGTGCGTGACTTTCCCGACGAGCTTCTTTTCGACCATCTGATTCACCAAAAGTATGATGTTGCCCGAAGCTTAAATCTTTTTTGATGGCGCAACCTCGCTAACGGGGCAGCCCCCTGACGACCCTCTCGACCCTGTCCATGGCCTTCCTTATGTTAGCCATGCTAGTCGTATAGCTGAAGCGGAGATGTCCCTCGCCTGCCAGGCCGTACTCGGAGCCCGGGATGCAAACTACCTTGCCCTGCTCTAGGATTTTCTTAGCCAGGTCAGCGGACCTGACCCCGAAGTCATACTTCGGGAAAACGTAGAACGCGCCGCGGGGCTCGGGGCAGTAAACGCCTTCAATCTCGTTCAGGCGCCTGTGGATGAAGAGCCTGCGCCTGTCATACTCCGCCAGAACCTTCTTGAAAAAGGCCCTCGGCCGCTTCAGCGCTTCGACGCAGCCGTACTGGAGCGGCATGGGCGCGGCTATGGTGTTGAACAGGTGTATCTTGGTCATGGCTTTGATGACCTTCTCAGGTCCAATCGAATAGCCGATGCGGAAACCTGTCAGGGCGAAAGTCTTCGAGAACGTGAAGAGCGTGAGCGTGCGGTCTGCCATGCCGTTGAGGCTCGCCATTGAGACGTGCCTGCCGCTGTAGACGAAGTGCTCGTAGGCCTCGTCGGATATTACCAGCCAATCGTTCTCCACGGCCACGTCGGCTATCTCTTCCAGAACCTTCTTCGGATAAACGGCGCCGGTCGGATTATTTGGCGTGTTGATTATTATGCCAATGGTCTTCTTGGGCTCGATGACGGACTTCCTTATGATGTCCGCATTCGGGAAAAAATCATCCTCCATTGTCACGCGCACCGGAACGGACACGCCGTTCACAAGCTCTATGACAGGCTTGTAGGACTCGTAGGACGGGTCGACCACCATCATGTGCTCGCCCGGGTCCAGCGTCGCCATTGCGACGTTCACTATGGCTTCGCTCGCCCCGCCGCAGTGAACGAGCACGTTCTCCAATCCCGCCCTAATCCTGTTCTCCTTCGTGGCCTTCTTCAGTATGGCTTCGCGGAGCTCGGGCACGCCCCTGTCCGGGCCGTAATGCGTCTTTCCGGCGTCGAGCGCCCGCTTGGCCGCGTCCAGGACGTACTTCGGCGGCCTGAAATCAGGGTCGCCGGGGCCCAGGGATATCACGCCCCTCTTTCCCGCCTCCCCAAGGGCAGTCTCGAGCGCGAACTCGCCCAAGCTGAACTCGCGCTGCGATATCGTGCGCACAAGCCTGGCGGCCATGCCAAATATTGGCCCGAGGTCAGCAATAAATACTTTGCCTGCCATGATTGGCGAATGCCAGAGGTCTCTTTGCCCAAGGATTCTTCGCCGAGCATGCCCCAGCCGGGGCTGCGGGGCGACATCGAAGAGGAGGAAGCCTGCGAGGAATGCACAGGGCATGAAATGTTCCCTTTCGAGCAGCTGGTCTGGCATCCGGAAAGGAGGTACTAATTCAAGGGCGTGAGCTCAAAGTCCCACGGGTTCGCGGTAGGGTATTCCTCTACAATGGCGACGCGCAGCTTCGCCTTCTTTGCGATGCGCTTGGCAATGTCGGCTGAGAACTCGGCGCGGCCGCGCTCCCTGTTCAAAAAGAACTCCTTCACGCCGAGCCTCTTGAGCTCGGCCTCGGCGCCGTCGCCCTCCATAACGCCCTTGAGCAGGAAGCCGTCCGGCGTCACCTTCTCAAACGGCCTTTTGACATTGCTCGCCCTGTTAATGAGGCGGTTGCGAAGCTGGCAGTCGAGCTTCAGGCGGGCAGTGCAGAAATGCGCAGGCAGGCGCTTGCCGAGAGCATGCTGCAGGACTGCGAGCGCCGTCCTGTCGCTGCCCCTGACTGCTGTGAGCGAGTCCGCCTTCAAGGTCAGCCCGAGCTTCAGCATCGGCTCCACGTTGCGCTCGGAGAACTCGAGCTCATTGAGATTGAGGAAATGAGCGCCCGTTGCGGCGAGAAAGTCAACAAGCCCGCAAAGCTCCTTCTCCTTGCCAGGAATGCAAGGCACCTCCATGCCGACCTTCCAGCCGGCGAGCTTCAGCGCCCGCTCAACGGCCGTACGGTCAAGATGGATTCTTAGCTCGTCAAGCCCTGCCTCATTGAGCTTGCGCAGCACGTCGTCAGTGGCGAGAGTGCCGTTGGTGTACATGTGTATGTGGAAGCCCTTGCCGAACTCCTTCTTGAGCAGGCGGATGTAATCGCAGACGCGGTCGACCACCATCAATGGCTCGCCGCCTGTTATGCCTGCGCCCTTTGCTCCGCAGAGCTTTGCCTCCTCAATGATGTCTTCCGGCTTTTCCACGCGGCGCTCGTTGGCCCACACCTCGTCCTTCTGCCAGCGGCCCTGGGAGATCGAGCAGTAGTAGCAGTTCTGGTTGCACAGGCCCGTCACGAAGAGGACGAGCTTGCGGCCCTCTATGCAGAGCTCGCAGCCCTCAGTTACTTTTCCTGCGGCGAACGATCCGCCCTTAGTCTTCGAGACCTTCATAAGACAGAAGAAACCAGCTAAGGTTTTAAAGTTTAGCCACCTATTTGCGCGCATGCCAAAGCGCATGAATCCTAGGATAGAGCAAGAGGTGATGGGACCGGGTTACGCTGACCCGCGCAAGCGCATTCCGGACGTGCCGCTAATGGACACGGACATATACCAGTGCCCCAGCTGCGGCGAGATAACGAGCAGCCTGAGCGACAGGGAGACCATCAGGTGCAGGAAATGCGGGAACGAATACTTCAAGTACGACGCGCGACTGGCGGACAACGAAGAAATGATGGAATGAGCGTTCAAACTCATTTGCGCAGAATACCGTACTTGGTCCTTAATCTTTTCATGTCACACACGACCTTCTTGCTGCCAGCAAGCGTACGACCCATGTACTTTCCATAAAAGGCCTTTCCCTCAGCTTCAAGCTCCCTTATCTGCTTCCTGATTCCGTTTAAATGTGAAACAGCGCTTTCAACCTCCTGCACATCCTCATTTGTCGTTTTATGCGGATTAATTGTGTGGCGAGCCTTCACAGCATTCAAATGATTCTCAAGAATCTCGTTTTCCATTTTCCCCCTTGTTTCATCGTCATACAAGCCTTCGCGTATTTTTTTCAAGGAGTGCTTAATCCCCAAGCTTATCTCAAGTTCTTTGGCCTCTTCGTAGAGGCGGCGAAGTTTGTCCTGCCTTTCCGTATGCTTCTTGCCGTCATTCATCATGGTCTCAAGGAACTTTTCGCCGGATTCGCGGTCGACCATCGCCCTAATCAGTCCGTCTATGGCGCAATAAGTGCTTTTGTCCAGATCGGTCGGACCGTCCTTTCCGAGCGACGCCTTTTCGTGTGCGGCGCGCAGTATTTCGGCTTCCTCATAGTCAAAATACCTTTTTCCTCCAGAAATTTCTTCTGGTCCCGGCTGAGTTTGCTAAGATCTCCCTCGAGGAGAACAGCATAATCCACGCCGATCTTCCTAAGAAGGTCGTCAAAATAAGCGCAGAAGCCGTGCTTGTAAAGGCCTGCCTCCCTGTCCACGGGGACAGCAGGTTCAGGTCCACCAGCTTCTTGGCATCAGCCAGCTCTATGTCCAGTTCGTCCACTATGGTGGACTTTGCCTCCTCGACAACGCTCATGAGCGGCTCTAATTCGGTACCATTGAATACGCCCTTT
>JAWABM010000013.1:0-19359 GCA_038999215.1 Candidatus Aenigmatarchaeota archaeon
CTGCAGCACGTGCAGGTTCATTTCGTCCCCATCGAAATCCGCGTTGTACGGCGGGCAGACGCAAAGGTTGAGCGTGAATGTCCTCCAGGGCTGCACCCTGACCTTGTGGGCCATTATTGACATCCTATGCAGCGATGGCTGCCTGTTGAAGAGCACGACGTCCCCGTTCTGCACGTGCCTCTCCACGATGTATCCGGGCGCTATCTCCTGCGCCGCCTCCTCTTTGTTCTCGACCGTCACCTTCTTCTTCCTTCCATCCGGCCTTATGATGTAGTTCACAGAGGGCCAGCTGGGCACGTTCCTTATCAGCTCCCTCAGGTGCTCGATGTTGTGCTCCCAGACGTTGACGGGTATGGTGAGCTCCTTTGCGATCGTGAGCGGCACCCCAACCTCGTTTATGCTTATGTACGGGTCAGGCGATATCACGGTTCGTGCCGAGAAGTTCACCCTCTTTCCTGCGAGATTCTGCCTGAACCTGCCTTCCTTCGACTTAAGTCTGTCCGCCAGCGTCTTGAGTGGCCGGCCGCTGCGGTGGCGCGCGGCCGGTATGCCTGACAGCGTGTTGTCGAAGAATGTCGCTACGTGGTACTGCAGAAGCTCCCAAAGGTCCTCTATGATGAACTCCGGGGCGCCTATCTCTATGTTCTCCTTTAGCCTTTGGTTGATCCTGATTATGTCAACGAGCTTGTGCGTGAGGTCGTCCTCCGAGCGCTCGCCCGTTTCGAGCGTTATCGACGGCCTCGTGACGACCGGCGGCACGGGCATGAGCGTGACTATCAGCCATTCCGGCCTGCCTCCCTTGAAGTTGATGCTCTGCAGGTCCTCGTCGGTGATCTTCTCCATCCTCTGCCTGATTTCTATCGGAGTGAGCACCTTTTCATCCTCAAGGAAGCTGTACGGCTTCTGGAACTTCACTGTCTTCTGCTCCGCGGAGCAGTGCGGGCACTTCTTTGGCGTAGCTGTCACGGACGTGGTCATTATCCTGCCGCATTCCCTGCAGCTTGCCCTAAGAAGCCTGTAGATGAGCTTGGAATAGAGCACGTGTATCACAGGCCTTACCAGTTCGATATAGCCGAAATGGCCGAAGCAGTTGCCTATGCTCTCACCGCAGGTCCTGCATGTCAGTCCGGGGTCTATGGTGCCGAGGCGCGGGTCCATCACCCCGCCCTCTATCGGGAAGCCGTCGTTGTCGTAGAGCTCCGGCCTCGTTATCTCGGTCCTGGCTATCTTCTTTATCATCGCGGGCGACAGCAGCTGGAAATCTATCTCTTCTATCATTCGCTCACCTTCAACTTCGGGTATATAAGCATGGCCTTGAGCTCGTCGAGCAGCAGCTTGAACGCGTAGCTCATCTCTATCTGCGCCACATCGGTGCCCTTGCAGGCCGGGCATACATAGGCGTTCCTGGGCTTCTCCCAGACGGCCGTGAGCCCGCACTTCGTGCATATGGGCACGGTGACCTTGTCCGAATCGAAGCGCTCCTTGAGCGTCAGCACGGCGCCGTGAGCTATCAGGCAGTCCTTTTCCATTTCTCCGAGCCTCAATCCTCCTTCCTTCGCCTTTCCTTCGGTCGGCTGGCGCGTGAGCAGCGTGACAGGGCCGCGCGGCCTTGCCTGTATCTTGTTAGCGACCATATGATCGAGCTTCTGGTAGTATCCGCAGCCCACGAATATCTCGATGTCGTAGCCCTCGCCCGTCGTTCCGTTGTAGAATTTCTCCTTGCCGTCGCTCCTGAAGCCCATCGAATGGAGCAGCTTCCTGACGTGCTCTTCGCCAACGTTCTCGAATGCGGTAGCGTCGCCCTTCTCGCCGTTCATCGAGCAGGCCTTGCCTGTCAGTATCTCCAGTATCTGGCCGACGGTCTGTCGCGACGGTATTGAGTGCGGGTTGAATATGATGTCCGGTACGTATCCCGATGCGCTGAACGGCAGGCTATCCTCTTCGGCTATCAGGCCTATGACGGACTTCTGCCCGTGCCTGGACGCGAACTTGTCGCCGACCTCCGGTATCCTCATGTCCCTTACGGCGACCTTGATGAGCTTGTTGCCGTTTATCGTTTCTGTGGCGAACACCCTGTCGACCACGCCCTTCTCCGTCGGCCTCATGCAAACGGAAGTTTCCCTCATGTTCGCTATCCCGCCCATCAGCTCGCTGGTCGAAAGGAACCTCATGGGCGATATCTTGCCTATCAGCACGTCTCTGCCTTTGACCGGCTGTTCCGGCGGGAGCACGCCGTCCTCGTTTATGTTTGCGTAGTCCTCCTCGCTTCTGTATCCGCGCACGTCTTTGTCTGGCACCCCTATCTTGTCCTCCTGGCCACCCCAGTAGCGCCTCTCTTCCCCGCTATATACCCTGTAGAAGTGCGATCTGAACAGGCCCCTCTCAATCGAGGCCTTGTTGAACACTATAGCGTCCTGCATGTTGTAGCCGTGGTGCGATATGATTGCCACGACGACATTGTATCCTGCGGGGTGATTCGGCATGCCCGATACAGGCACTCCCACTGTCTCTACGAGCGGCAGCTGCGGATAGACGAGCACGTTCGATTTGGTGTCGCACCGCAGATGATGGTTCAGCTGGTATATGCCTATGGCTTGGCCTACCATCTTCGCTCCGAAGTTGACCCTGTCACCTCTGTTGAACTGCGTGAACGGCAGCAGGCTCGCTGAAACCCCCATTATGACGAGCGGCGCGAGCTCCAAGTGCGTCGTCTCAGGCACTATGTCCCTCTCCGTGAGCGCAACAAGGGCGTTGTCCTCTTCCTCCGCATCAAGATATTCTATCACGCCAGCCTTGACGAGCCCGCTCCACTTCAGTTCGCCGCTTTCCAGTTTCCTAATGTGCTCTTCCGTCAGCTTCGGCCTACCGGCCTCCACTATCACGAGCGGCCTCCTTACCCTTCCGGAATCCGTGTTTATCCTTATCTCGTTGATGTCGGGGTAATAAGAGACGTTTATCGAGTTCTGTATCAGGTCCGCCCTCCTCTTCTTCCTTATGATGTCGACCACTTCAGTGTTCTCGGCCCTGCCGACCTCGGTCCCGTCGAGCAGCACTGCGATGTCCCCTTTGTTCCCGAGCTTGAGGCTCTTCAGGAATTTCTCCTTCTCGGCTTCGGTCAGTGCAGTCGTTATCTCCGCCATCAGCGCCAGGTGCTTCCTGAGGCCTATCGTGGGGCCTTCCGGTGTCTCTGCCGGGCAGAACCTGCCCCAGTTGGTAGGATGCAGCTCCCTTGCTTCGAAGTGCTCCTGCGTCGAGGTGAGCGGCGAAAGTATCATTCTCAGGTGCGACAGCGTCTTTATGTGGTTGGCCCTGTCCAGCCTTTGCGACACGCCGGTCCGCCCGCCTGTCCATGCGCCCGTCGCCATGGCCGACACGAGCTGGTTAGATACCACGTTCGATTCCACTATCGTCTGAACGGGCGGCAGTTTGCCCCTCTTGGCCATCTTCTGGTAGTTGTATTTTATCCTGGTTATCAGCCCCCATCGGCCCACGAGTATCGAGCGGAAAAGCAGCTCCAGAAGATCGCCGCTCATCCTGACCCTCTTGTTGGCGTAGTGGTCTATGTCGTCCTCCTTTATCATGCCGAGGCCGAGCTGTATTATCTTCCTTATCGCCATCGCGAGGTATCGCGCCTTCTCCGCCCTGTCCTTCTGCTCCTGGCCGAGGTGCGGCAGCAGGTAGCGGTCGATTACTTGCTTCGCCCTTTCCTTCTGGTATTCCTTCTGCGTTATCTTCATCGAGTTGATTATGGATTCGAAGGCCTCCTTCGATGTCGCAACGTCCGACTCGTAGAGGTTCGGATAGAAGCTCTGTGCCACCCTCTCTCCTCCGCCTATAGCCTCGATTATCTCCTTGTCGTTTTCCATTCCAAGCGCCTTCAGCAGCACGACCACCGGTATCCTCCTGAGGTTTGCGAACGAGATGGTTATGGTCCCGTCGTTCTTCCTCTCCATCAGGTGCCTCTGCACGTAGCCGTTTCTCTGGGAGTTTATCCTCACCATCTCGGTGTAATTGCCGACGTTCTGCTTCTGGGCGATGACGCGGTTTGGCGCTATCTCCTCTATGAGTATGAGCGCCCTTTCCGTGCCGTTAACAATGAAGTAGCCTCCTGTGTCCGATGGGTCCTCGAATTCGGCCTCGAGCTCCTCGCTGTTCTTCCCGTAGAGCGAGCAGTACTTGGATTTTATCATTATCGGAAGGTCTCCTATGTGCACGTTCGCGGTCTCCTGCTCGACGTTGTTCACGACAGGCGTCATCTCAACATATATGGGCGAAGAATATGACAGGTCCCTCAGCCTCGCCTCGACAGGCATTATCTTCCTCACTGTGCCGTCCGCTTCGCGCACGACCGGTTCGCCGAGCGTCACTTTCCCGAGCCTTATCTGCAGGTCGCCTATCTCAGGTACTTCGGGCTCTATCTTGGCTATCTCGTCTATTATCTTTTGCAGCGTGTTCTCTACGAAGTTGTTGAAGCTGTTTATTTGGAACTTTATGAAGCCCGCTTCGCTTTCGAATTGCTTGAGGAGCGCGGCGGTGGTATTCATATGATCACATCTTGACGACAAGCCTGTAATACACGGTGTTGCCGGCTGTGTGGCTCTCCCTCTCTATTTTTACGACGTCGCCGACCTTCGCGTCTATCGCCTTTACAGCAGGGTCGACGGCAAGAATCTTCGGAAGCTGGACCTCGGTGATGTTGAGTTTTTCGAGAAGCGCCTTCTTTTCCTCCTCTGAGAGTATGGTGTGCTTCGGCACAAGTTTGTGATGAAGAATATTGAATGTGAGGGGCTCTTTTGCACTCAAGCTATGACCTCCTGTTGACCGATGGTCGCTCAAAGAGCGGAGATAACTCCGTCTTATGAGTTAATACTTGGAGTTGATTTTATTATTGCAATCCTCAACTTTATAAAGCTTTGCATTTCTGCGATTGCCGAAATTTTTCTGCCATACGTGCTTTAAGAATCCGCCTTCACAATTTATTTTCATGCTCCCGAAAGTGCACATAAAATATGTCCATGTCTATGACGAGGCCATAGCCTCGCTGATGGGCAAGAAGCACACCAAGCTCGCCCGCAAGGGAGGCATGCTTTTCGCCAAGAGGCTCAAGAAGGCGGTTAAGCCGATGCTGGCCAGCATCCTGCTTGCGATGGAAACCGAGACGACGCTTAGCTGGAAGCATCGCCACATAAATTGCTATGTGGCGCACGACATACCGTTCGATTTTGACGATCCCATGACGATAAAGGTGCGCAAGAACATGCGCGATGCGACCGAAACGTTCTTCCATGAGCTGCTGCACCAGCTGGAGATGCAGAACGAGGGCAGGATAAACCTGAAGAACGACATATACAAGAAATACTGCGGCGAATCCGAGGACGCGCGCGCACACATAATCAGCCACGCCATGCTCTGGAAGGTGTATGAGAAGGTCTACGGGAAGAAGAGGCTGAAGAGGATAATAAACGGCTACAAACTCTGGCCGGAGCACTACAGGGCCTGGCAGATAGTCAGGAAGGAGGGGCCGGACAGGATACTGAAGGCCTACATCAGGCCCCATCCGCCGCTGAAAGCCATACGCCATAAGATACAGCTGAAAATGGAGCAGAGGAAAATGGCCAAGCAGAAGAAGTTAGGGAAGAAGCGCGCGCTGCTCAAGCTGAAGAAATGAGATATGGCGGGCCCGAGGGGATTCGAACCCCCGACTTGCAGGTTTCTCTCATCGCTTCTCGCTCAGCGCTTTTAACGTCGTTAAAAGCCTGCCACTCTGCCAGACTGAGTTACGGGCCCGCGAATGGCGCCCGGGTCGGGATTTGAACCCGAGTCACAGCCTTGACAGGGCCGTATACTAGACCGCTATACTACCCGAGCATCCTTCACATAAGAAATGAACAGCAGCAATTTAAATGCTTTCAGTCAAGGCTGCCCTTTCCGGCATATATCGCCATGAAGCAGACAGCCACGACGAACAGGCCCAGGACAACGACAGCATCTATCGAGCTGCTGAATGCGCTGGCGGTGAGAAGCAGCACTGACAGCAGCACAATTATCCCCGCCGCTATGTCCCATATGGCGCTTCTTTTATTGCGCTTTTTCGCAGCCTTTCTTCGCTTTGCCATGCTTATTATTCGCAAAGCCTGTTTAAAAGCTTTTGGAAGAATAGCGGTCGCAGCGTCCTGAATTTCCCGCCTTTTCGGCAGTACAGATCAGATCGCAGGAGCGATTCATTGCCGTGTTCGGAATGGGAACGGATCTTGCCGCTCCGCCTTGGCCGCGACCAAGTAATTGTTCGCCGCCGAAAGTATTTAAAACTATCCGTAGAAGTTGCCCGATCCGTTGCCGAGCATCCATATCGCTATGTCAAGCTCCTCCGGGCGCATTCCGAGCTCCTTTGCCAACCCGAGGAACTCCTGCTCGTTCTCTAGGTACTGCGATTTCGTGAGCTTCCCGACCTCGCCGTGGAACCGCCAGTTCTCTTTCATGAAGCGCTGCACGTGCACGTCGAGTATGGCGAGTCCGAACACGCCTATGTTGCGCAGGTAGTGGGATGCGAGCTTCATTCCCATGCCCTTCACGTTCTCCACCAGCCATTCCCTCTGCTCGATTGCCGGCAGGGAGAGATTCTCCTTTATCTGCTGCAGCTTTTCCTTGGCCTCGAACAGGTACTGCGCCTTCCTGTCCGCGAACCTGACGCCATGGAGGGACTTCCTTATGTCCCCGATGTCCGCCTCGAAGAGGTCCCTGCATCCCTTCAGCCGGTCGACCGACGCCCTGCAAGCCGCTGCTTTCGACTGCGCCGTGAGCATGCAGAAGAACATCTCCTCCAGCATCCTGCTGTCCCGCTCCTTCGTCCTTTCCAGGAAATCCCTTATCTGCCTCCTGTTCCTGAGGTACGTGTCCCTGAGCTCGTCGAGCGATGGCATGCTTATCACATGGTCCCGAGGGTGAGATTTGAACTCACAGCCTCCCGATTTCTGAGCAGCGACTAAACGTCCAACGCTAAGCGCGCTGAACTACAGTCGGGCGCTCCGCCAGGTTGAGCTACCTCGGGCTAGGATGAAATTGGTGCCGTAGATTATTTAAACCTAATCGGCTTTTACCTTGAGCTTGGGCTGGCCGGTGCTTATCCCTGTTATGACGGGCTTGCTAGAATAGGCGAAGAAGGTCTTCTGCCCCCTTCTTGCCTTCGCTCCTGCCGCAGGCAGCTGGACCGTGCCTCTTATTCCGCTGGCAGGCTTCATTCTGTAGTGCAGTATCATCTCCTCACCCTTCTTTATGCGGCCCATCTTCCAGAAGAGCTCAGTCCCGAACGAGGTCTTCTTCGCGACGGGCTTAAGGGTCTCGAACGTCCCGGAAAGCATGAAATGCGGCGGTATTACGTCCCTCACCACCACGTCCTCCGCGTGCTGGCCTCTGTTCTTGACGGCGATCGATATGCCGTATTCCCCGGCTCCGCCGGTCACCCTCTTCTTGACCGCCAGCGCGGTCGCCTGGAGATATCCGTAAATCGCGCCTATGACGATTATCACAAGTATCACCGGTATCGGCCATACGAACTCGCTGTATTCTATTGTCGCGGATTCGCCGGGCTTGAGCGTCCTTATCCATGTCCATTGTGCGCCCTGCTCATCGGCCCGCGGCCCTGAGTAGACTATCCAATAGTACTGGGAGACAGCCGAGGTTATCCTTGCAGCTTTCTCTATGTTGCCCTCGTTCGTCGCCGTGAGCGTCACCTTGTTGCCGAACAGGAAAGAGGAGACCTCCCTCTGCACGTCGATGTTGTCTATGACCGCCACCTCGAAGGTCTTCGTCTCGACGTCGAGATTTGCGCCGTTGCCTGTCAGAAGCGCAACAACGCTCGACGAGCCCGGCATGAAGCCTGCGAGTGGGAACGCCTCGGAAACGTCAACCGATTTTGTGGCGTTGAGCTCGCCTATCTCAACGACCTTCTCCTGCGAGCCCAGCTTCAGCGAAAGCTTGGCGTCCCTTATATCGGAGTTTCCCACGTTCTCCACCTTCAGTGTGACATTGATGCTGTCCTTGCAAACCGTGCAGCTCGTCCTCATGTTTTCTATCAGAGCCGCCGTAGTCCTCTGCTTCACAGACACTTGGAAGGGCACCTCAACCTTTTCTCCGCCCTTGGAAACGTACAGCTTGAGGTCGTATATTCCGGCCCTCGCGTTCTCAGGCGGGGTTATGAAGACCTTTATCGAAAAAGTCCCGCCTGATACGACCTTCACGGAGGGGCTCTCGAGCCTCACCCAATCGGTCGGAAACACGGATATCGAGAACCAGTCCATCGGACCGCTGTTCGATATCGTGGCCTCGAAGGTCGCCGTGTCGCCTGCGAAGACGTCCGGCTCGGACGTTATCGTTGCCGAGAAGGACGCCGCGATGGCGGTGGCTGACACCAGAACGCCGAACAGCAGCCCCCAGACCAGCATTTGCTTCATCGTTATCACTTTATGATTGTTTTCACCGCTATATATAAATTTTCTAGGCGGCCTTCCTTGAGCCGTACCAGGCCACGCCCAGCAGGGCAGTGAGCGCCGCCATGCCCAGCAGTATCAGCGTGCCGCTGCCTTTTATCCTGATTATTATGTCTATTATGCCCTGGGCGAAGTCCGGGGTGCCCGCGGGCACCTGTATCATGCCGATGAAAAAATCGCCTATGATTATTATGAGGCCCAGGCCGAGCGTCAGGAAAAGTATCATCATGAAAAGGGACTTGAAAATGCTTGATCCTGCCGAAGGCAGGGCCGCAGCCTTCCCGCCCCCCTTTATTATGGTAGGCACGTGGTCTGCGCAGTACACTCCCTGCGCCGTCGGCCTTGCGCAGTTCTCGCAAACGACCTTCCCGCAGGTCTGGCAGCGCCATTCGCCTTCCCCCTTTCCGCACCTTTCGCAGACCGCCATAATAATCCTTTGCCAAATACCCATATAAAACCTATGCCGTCAGGCCCCAGCCTATGAGCTTCCACCTGTCGCCGACGTTCCTGCTTATCGCCGCTCTCTCGTTCTGGCTCATAACGACCGGTATCCTGAGGCTCACCTCGGCCACGCCTTTCTTCAGCGACATCACCGCCCCCACTGTCCTCGACGTCCCCACGATTACCATCAGGTTCTCGCCCTGCTTCACCGGTTCCGCGTCCTTGAACAGGTTGAGCTTGAGTCTGAGCGAGCCGCTTATCGCAGGCAGCTTGCCTGGCAGGCCCACGACGCTTCCAGAGACGTTGTCCGCCTTCGTGAGCAGCGGGTCCAGCTTTGTCATCACCCCCACTAGGCCTCCCGGCCCTGCTTCCTCAAGATTCTTCGAAGCCTTCTGCAGCCCGACTATCTCTGTGGTTATTGTTTGCCATTTCTCGCCTATCTTCACAGGAGCTATCTCAACCTGCTCGCCGACTTTCAGCTTGCCTGCGAGTATGGCCCCGCCCAGAACTCCTCCTTTCAGCTTGTCCGGCTCGATTCCCGGCTTGTTGATGTCAAAGCTGCGCACAACGAGCATCCTCGGATTGGCTTCGGGGTCCCTTTTCGGCGTCGGCACGAACTCCTGTATGGCCTCCAGCACAAGGTCGATGTTGAGCTTCTGCTGCGCGGAGACCGGGATTATGGGCGCGTTCTCCGCGACGGTACCCTTCACGAACTCTTTTATCTGCCTGTAGCTCTCTCTCGCCCCTGCTTCGTCGACGAGGTCTATCTTGTTCTGCACGATTATGATGTTCTTTATCCCAGAGATGTCCAGCGCCAGCAGGTGCTCGGCAGTCTGCGGCTGCGGGCACTTCTCGTTCGCTGCGATTATCAGCAGTGCGCCATCCATGAGGCTTGCGCCTGCGAGCACGGTCGCCATCAGGGTCTCGTGCCCCGGAGCGTCAACGAAGGATATTGTCCGAAGCGGCTCCGCCTTCTCCATGCAGCCTAGGCACTTGTCGGCGCTCAGCGTGCGCTTGCATTTCGGGCACCTGTATATCGTCGCGTCTGCGTAGCCGAGCTTTATCGTGATGCCTCGCTTAAGCTCTTCGGAATGCAGAGCAGGCCATTTGCCGCTTATGGCCTCCACAAGGGTGGACTTCCCGTGGTCCACGTGGCCAAGTGTCCCTATGTTGACCTCAGGTATGAGCCTCGGATCGGTTATTCAGTTCACCTTCATTTTTTCTTCTTGCCGGCAGGCGCTTCCTGCTTTTTCTCCTCCTTCGGCTTCGGGACCCAGCCTATTATGGTCGCTATGTCGCCTTCGCCCTCCACCACCTTCGCGTTGACCTGCGCTATTGATTCGGATATCCTGTTCCCGCGGACGTATTTCCTCTTCTTCTGGCCTTCCTTTGCCGGCCTGAAGCCCGTGCCCTTCGTGAGCAGCAGCTTCCTCCTTTCCCCGCCCTCAAGGTCGCGCTTCATCGGGAATCCGTCCTTGTCTGACCCGCCCGTTACTTCCAGCGTGAAGCCGGCGAGCCCTATGGCCGAGCCTTCGAACCTGTCCCCTATCTTGAGTCCGATCAGAGAAGGAGCGTCCTTTTCCATCTGGTAGCTCTTCCTTGTCTTGGGTTCGTTTATGACTATCTTGAACGGCATTCAAATGCACCTCCTCAGTTTTGCTGCTATGACAGCTCATTACCGAGTGCTTATAGATTGGCAGGAAAGTATTTAAAAACCTATTTGCCGAGAAGCTCCCTTGCGAGCTTTGCCTCAGGCATGCCGTATTTGTCAAGGACCTTCAGGTCCTCCCTGCCAACGGATGTGACGAGGATGTCGCCCTCTTTTATCTGTCGGCCCACGGTGGGTCCGTCTATCGAGACCGCCACGCGCTGGCCTTTCTCCGCCTCCTCAACGCCGACGTTCTCCACCTGTATCGCCTTCACTGTGCCGACCTTTGAGCCGTCCTTCTTCCTTAATGCCGCTCCCGGCCTCAGCCTTCCGTCAAGAACCTCGACTCCGACTATCGCGGGGTCGTTCTGCCTGAACACGAAGCCTTTGAGAAGTTCGATTTTCGCCGGCATGTTTATTCTGGCCAGTTCCTCCCTCTTCTCAATCTCCTTCTGCTGCTCTGCCCACTTGTCGTATTCCTCGAACAGCGCGTAGATGATGTTGCTCCTGAACACCTTTATCCCCCTGCTCTTCGCCTCCTGCTCCACGTCCGCGGCGAGCGGCAGGTTGAACACGAATATGACCCTGTTGTACTTGTCAGCGACGGTCTCCATCTCCACGACTTCCTTCTTTGTCAGCGGGCCCACGCCGGCCTTGTTTATCTTCATGTTCCTCTGCTTCAGCATGTGAATAAGGGCCTCCACGCTGCCGAGCGTGTCCGCCTTGAGCATCACGCCTTCCCCGCCGCACACGCCGAAGTCGCCGCAGAGCTCCTCCCTCAGCTCCTCCTTAGCCTCCCCGACGCCCTCTTCGCCGCGCAGCGCGATTATGGGCGAGCCTGCTATCGCCGCTTCGAGCCCTGGCGCGGATATCTTCACCCCCGCGGCCGCGCCGACGCGCTCCACCTGCTCGAACTCCTTCTCGACCCTTATGTCCCTGAGCGGCTTCGGTTTGAGCAGGGCCTTTATCTTCGTGACTATCGGATCCGCCCCGCCGATGACGATGGTGTCGCCCTTCCTTATCTCTCCGTCGTAAAGGATCATGTCGGCCGTGAGGCCGAGCCCGCGGACTTCCTTTATTTCCAGTATCGAGCCCCTCCCGACATCGGATGTTATCCCTATCTTGTCCTTGAGGAAGTTCTGCGCAAGGCCTGTGAGCATCATAAGAAGGTCTGGCACGCCTTCGCCCGTTATTCCCGAGCACGGCACTATGGCCACCTGCTTCCTGAAGTCGTTCACCCTGTCGTACCTCTCCGAGTCGAAGCCGCGCTCGCTCAGCTGGCCTACGAGCTTGTACACCGCAGCGTCGACCTCTTCCCTGACTCTTTCCGGTTGCCTTGCCAGCGTCTCGGAGAAGTTCGCGTCCTTCGAGGATATCCAGCCGCTTAGCTTGTCCACTTTCGTTGCGGCTATTATGAACGGCGTCTTGAACTGCTTGAGCAGCTGTATGCTCTCGTCTGTCTGCGGCTTTATGCCCTCCAGCAGATCTATGACGAGCACCGCTATGTCGGCTATGCTCGAGCCGCGCCGCCTTATGCTGGTGAAGGCCTCGTGCCCGGGCGTGTCCAGGAAAAGCAGGCCAGGTATCTTCACGTCCAGCTTCATCTTCGTGATGAGGCCCCCGCAGGTCTTTCTTATGGCCTCTATCGGTATCTCGCTCGCGCCAGAGTGCTGAGTGATGTAGCCGGCCTCCTTCTCAGCCACGGCCGTGCCTCTTATCCTGTCGAGCAGCGTGGTCTTGCCGTGGTCCACGTGGCCCATCACGGCGACTATGGGTTGCCTGAGCATGCGCATCACTTTTAAGATTTTCAGGCGTGGAGTATTTAAATTGCCCTGAAAATGCCGCCCATATTTATCTTTTTTCCGCGAATAGGTTCTGGAGGAGGGGTTCTTGGAGGCGAGGGACAGGAAGACCGGGCGTTACGTGAGGCTGGACGGCAGCAAGTTCAGGTACGGCAGCGGATGGAAATCCGGCCGTTTCGATGTCATGGGCATCAGGGACCTGAAGGAGAGGTACTGCTATCTCGAGGTCCTCGGATTCACCTATGCTTCATGGTTCTCTCCGAATTCCGACCATTACACGCATACGGGCATGAACGTTGCGATAAACAGCGAGGAGGAGTTGGCATTCCTTTCCAGGAGGCTGGCAAGAGATGACAGCTTCGACTACAGGAAGGACCCCAACAACACGTCTGTGGATTTTTATTTCAGGCCCAGGAAGAAGGACGAGCCCAGGGACCTTCGTTTCGATTGGGACAGGGCCAGGATAAGGAACCCGAACTTCTCGTATTATCACGAGAACCTTCTGCCCGCCCTAGGATCGGAGGAGGAGAAGCACCTGCTTTGCGGCCTTTTTCCGATATGCGCCATAAGGATACATTCCGAGAGGGCTCCGGACGAGACGCGCGTGATATTCAAGACATCCAGCAAGATGGTCTACGACAATCTCGGGCTTATTCTGGAGAACCAGAACGTGCCGTACTTCCCGAGCTACCGCCAGATATACAGGGGCAGAGGGAGCAAGACAAAGAAATGCGACATATTTTCGTTCCTTTTCTATGAGCCGAGCCGCATTAGAAGGTTCGTCGACGGCAATGAGTTCCCTTCAGCATACTCTTCGCTATGCAGGATGCGCGACATGGGCAAGGAAGAGGCCTTCGATTACATAAGGGCCATAGAGAGGGCCAAGATATTTGAGAGAGCGAAGATAGAGGGCAGGTTCGGAAGGACGAATTACGAGGAGCTAAGAGAGGTGATATCCTTCTGCCATAGGGAGATATCATCCGTGGAAAGGGAGCTTGGCGAGCTGGAAAGTGATAGGCAGATGTCCATAGATTCGCCTGATGCCGGGCAGCGGCGCAGGGAGCTCGAAAAGCTGAAGCGTTATCGCGACGAATGCTGCGATATGCTGGACGATGCCGAGGAAAAGCTTGGAAGGATAAGCAGAAGGCGCGCCAGGAAGAGCTTCGGAGGAAGGAGGAGCTACGAGAGGCGCATATTGGAAAACATGAGGGCCCAAGAGAAGTACGAGGAATCAAAGAAGGCCTAAGGCTTCTTGGTTATCCACTTCTGCCTTTCCGGCACCCTTCCCATGGCGAAGTTCTTCTGGCACTTCGAGCCGCAGAAGTAGAATATTTTGCCGTCGTTCCTGACGTACATCTTGCCAGTGCCCTGCTCTATGACGGCCGAACAGAAGCTGCATTTGACCATTCTTATCTCCTCGGCTCCATCCCGCCCGCGGATTCCATCTCGGTCTCGCGCAGCATCAGCATGTCCCCGACCCTTACCGGGCCGAGCACGTTCCTGACAAGTATCTTGCCGGCATCGTTGCCTTCCAAGACCTTGCACCTTACCTGGGTCACTCCCTTCATCCCGCTCCTTCCGAGCACTTGCACTACTTCGGACGCCACTGCATCAGTCGGTGCCGGCATTCAAATCATCCTTCTTTCGCTATCTCAGCGATTATCTTCTTGGCGTCGCCTTCCTCGACAATCCCGATCGCCGCTGTAGAAACGTCTATGCCTGCGGCCCTTCCGAGGTCCTGCTTCGCCTTCACGCGCGCAAGAGGTATCTTCTTCTCCTTGCACAAGGGCGGAAGATGCATCACGACCTCCTTGGGGTTGACGTCCTCGGCTATCACGACGAGCTTGGCAATGCCCCTCTCGACGACCTTCGTTGTCTCGTTGGTGCCTATCACAAGCTTGCCGTTTCCCTTTGCAAGTTCGACTGCCTGCAAGACTTTTTCCTGTTCCATCGAATCACCTCATATTTTGGTCGGTTCATTTTTTCATCTGTTCTTTAGAAGAGCTTGGTTGTGAAGTATTTAAAGGTTTACCTGTGCGCAAAGTAGAACACGCCAGGCGCGTCGCAGCGGGCGAATCCGATTCTCTCGAACTGAACAATCTGGCCGGGCTTGACCTTCTTCAGCCCGGGTTCCGCTAGCCCGTCGACCTCCTTGCCGTCCGGCATTATCAGTTTGATCTTCATGTTCTTCTCCGGCACCCAGTGTATCTTCGGTATGTCCTTGAGCGGCAGTCCGGTGTATCTGGCCTTGCTGTCCATTATGAAATTGGCGAAATGCATGAGGCGCACCTCTTTGCCGCGGTTGGCCACGAAATCGGTCTTGTCCACGAACACTTTCTTGCTTGTCGGTATGGACCTGTACTTCCTCTTGCCGGGATATACCGGCGCCTTGACAGTTTTGACCGGCACTTTGTCAAGCTTTATTTCGATAGGCTCGCCCACGAAGAAGTAGCGGTCCGACGTCTTGTCTATCACCTTTCTGTTCTCGCTATAGAGCTTCTCCCATTCGAAGTGGACCGTGGCCGCTCCGACTCCCATCTCGATTATCATGCTTTTTATCGCCTGCGGCGTTATTCCCCTCCTTATCAGCGCCCTCACGAGCCCGTACTGCCCGAGCCTAGGATCGTCCCAGCCCGCGAACTTTCCGGCCGCGATCGCGTCCCTGATGAACCTCTTGTGCACCTTCTCTCCTGGCATGTAGAGGAATCCGAAGTTTATCGCGACAGGTTCGTAGTCGGTCCAGCCCAGCTCATCGCAGATTTTCTTCTGGATTATCGTGTTGAAGGCGTGCTCGGTCCCGCGCAGTATGTGAGTGATGCCCTCATCGTGGTCCTCCACGGCCGAATTGAAGTTGTAGGACGGGTACACCCAGTGCTCCACGCCCGTGGTGGGGTTCTTTCCGGACTTCATCCTCATTATGACCGGGTCCCTCAGCGCCGGGTTCGGGTCGTTTATGTCTGTCTTGAGCCGCAGCACCGCCTGGCCGGGCTGAAGTTTCTTTCCGAGCATCTCCTTCCACAGTTCCATATTCCTTTCGATGGAGTTGGACCTGCATTCGCACTCCTCCTTTGCGGCGCCCATTCTGCCCTCCTTGGCGGCTTCGACAACAGGGCAAGTGCAGGCGTAGGCCTTGAACTCCTTTATCAGCTTCTCGGCGAGCTTGTAGTGCTTGCCGAACTTCTCCGAGCATAAGTAGAACTTGTTCCATTTCAATCCCATGACTTCAAGGTCCTTTTTTATCAGCTCCACGTTGTCCTTCGCGACTTTCGCTGGGTCGGGATCGGTGTCCTCTATGCGCACGATGAACTTTCCTTTGTACATCTTCGCGTACTCATATGACGTCACCGCGGCCTTCATGTTGCCTATGTGAAGCGCTCCTGACGGGAACGGCGGGAATCTCGTGACGACCTTGCCCTTTACGGCCCCGGGCAGCGGCGGAAGCCCTTCCCTCTCCTCTTTCTCTGGTTTCTCTATCTTTCCGAACTTCTTCAGCTCCTTGTCGATATCGTCGGCCTTCATCTTGTTCACGTGCGCTATGGCAGCCGCTACCTCCTTCTTCAGGGCCTCGATGTCCTTTTTCGCGTCCGGAGCTTCTGCTATGACCTTGCCCATTACAGAGCCCATCTGGGCCTTGCCGAACTCCTTGGCATTGAGGAGCGCATGCTTCAGCGCTATGTCCTTCAGGTTTGGCATAAAGATTATTCGGCGCAGCGCCTTAAAAAACTGCTTTTAAACTTGCTTGACAACTGCGCAGAAGTCAATCAGGATTATATTGAGGTTCAGCAGAGTATTCTGCATGATAAATGTCGCACATGTGCGCGAATTCGGGGAGACGGGCGTGTTCTACGCCGATCCGACCCTGAAGGAGAGGGAAGATTTTCTTTATGGCAGCTTTTTCGTAAAGGACGGCAATCTGTTCTTCCAGCTCAATGACTGCTTGGCGGACGATTTCGATGTCAGGGATATCTTGCCGAAGCGCATACCCAACGCCATCGCAGTGGTGCGCGAATGGTCATATGGGCGCAGGGACCCGATGGCGCTTGTGCGCGTCCTTGAAAAATCCAGGATTGCAAAGCCGCTTTACGTAGCTCCCGAAAGGAGGTGGGGCAAACTGAGGCTCCGACCATTCTCCCTTGACGCTCCGGTTGTTTTTGAGGTTGACATGTCCGAATATGAGGGCGTGATAATACTTTCCGAAGGATACAGGCTATCTGAGGGCAACCGCGCAATAGCCGACTATTGCCCTGCTGTCCCTTGAGGTTTCGAAGCTTGTGGAATAATCCAGCAGTTCTCCTTCCGTCCCGCCCAACCGCTTTGCGGCCCACAGCATAGCAGCGATGGGCCCGTAGCCGCAGACCGTGCGCTCGCTGCAGACCTCCATCAGCCTCTCCGGCATGAGCTTCGCGGCGTAACCCGCGACTTCCATGTCCATCTCCTTTATCTTCTTCAGAACCTGGCCTTGCGTTCCAGTGAACGGAGCATAGCCGTACGCCTTTCCATAATGTGTGAAATCGCTGCTGGCTATGACGATTATCTTCCTTTTCAGTTTCGCCGCGGCCTCCGCGATATTCTCGCCGAGCGCCTTGCAGTTGTCCTTCGTGTAGGCAGAGCGCTTAATCGCTATGGGTACAAAGCGGAAGAAGCGCGAGCTCCTGGAGGCTGACAGCGCCTGCAGCCAGGGCAGCTGCACCTCTATGCTGTGCTCTGCGCTGTGCGCTGCGGCATCAACAGGCACGCCGAGCTCCTTCACGAAATCATCATCAATTGATGCCGAACCAAGAGGCGTCTTCCACAGCCCCTCTGAAGAGGCTATGTCCGGGCCGAGTCCCATGTGGTTGGGTCCGAGTATGACCGCGGTCTCAAAGTCGCTTTTCGCAGCGGCGGCATGGGCGGCGGCCATCTGCCTGCCGCAATATGCGTAGCCTGCATGCGGCGAGACCAATCCGACGGCCTTCCCTTTCGGCTTTCCCTCGAGAAATCCCTTTATCTTCGAGGCGAGTTCCGCAGAGCTTGCAGGGTAGAACGTCCCCGCCACTGCCGGATTCCTTATCATCATTCAGAATATTTGTGCGCGGCCGCCTTTAAGCTTGCGCCGACTCGAAGTCGTCAGCCTTCATAGCGAACTCCTCCTCGCTCTTCAGCACGCCTTTGGCGAGGAGCATCTTCTTAGCGAGCGCCCAGAATATGACCGCCAGCGCCCTCTTGCCCTTGTTGTTGCAGGGTATGACGAAATCCACGTCCCTTGTCTCATTGAAGGTGTCGCACAGCGCCACCACGGGTATCCTCATCTTCACGGCCTCGTCCACTGCCTGCTTGTCCACGAGCGGGTCAGTGACGATGACGGCATCCGCTTCGCTGTATCCCGGGAACGAGGGATTCGTTATCGTGCCTGGCAGGAACCTTCCTGTGAAGCTCTTCGCGCCGACGGCCTCGGCAAATTTGACAGCGGGCTTCTGGCCTATGGTCTTCCTGCTCACAACTATGATGTTGTTGTACTTTGAAAGGAATTTGGCCGCAGTGTTCAGCCTCTCGTCTATCATCGACACGTTGAGTATCGCCAGACCGTCCGACCTTATCTTGTATACGAACTTCTTCATGTCCTTGACCGTCTGTTTCATCCCTATGTGCACTCCCGCCGAAAGATATTCCTCGAACGGCATGATAATCAAGCTTTTATTGCTGTTGAAGGTTTAAAAAGGTTGCTCCTTCATTTTAATTATGCAATCCAAAGAGGAGCTTTGCAAGGTAATACGCCGCGATTTGCCGAGCAGCATACTGGAGATAAGGCAGGAAACGCATGACACCAAGGTCTTCAGGCTCGCGGCGCCGGAGGATTTCGACTTTTATCCCGGGCAGTTCGTCATGCTGAAAGTGACAATAGATCCGAGCAGGGGGTTTGAGATAAGAGACAACAAGCCTGCTGTGCAGACGAGAGCTTATTCCATCGCCTCGACCCCGATGCAGCGCGGGCACATAGATTTGCTGATAAAGAAGCGCGAAAACGGCTTCGTTTCTGCGTACCTCAATGATTTCGCCAAAGTGGGGGACAAGGTCGCGCTCAGCGGGCCGTACGGCAAATTCTACTTCCGTGACGGCATGGCGAGGCACATCGTTCTCCTGTCAGCCGGCTGCGGCATAAGCGCTCTGATGAGCATGGCAAAATATGTGGTTTGCAAAAAGCTGGATACTAAGGTCACGATGATACAGAGCAGCCGGACCCCGGAGGACATCCTGTACAGGAAGGAGTTCGAAGAGCTGGAAAAAAGGGGCGTCAGGACGATAATCACGTTGACACGAACAAGGCCTGATCAGAATTGGAGGGGCCGCACAGGCAGGATCTCTGCTGAACTGATCAGGGAAGTTGTTCCAGATTATGCCGATGCGCTATACTTCATCTGCGGCATGCCTGAGTTCTCCGAAGGGCTGACCGCCGCGCTGAAAGGGCTGGGCGTGCCTGCGCAGAACATAAGGACCGAAGGGTGGTAGCCGGGTTCAAGCCCAGCCTCTGAGCTTGACCGCGTCCGCGACGCGCTTCACGGCGACCATGTAGGCGGCCTTTCTCATGTTCACCTTGTGCTTAAGCGACATCTTGAGAACATCGTTGAACGCGGTTGTCATTATATCATCCAGCCTGCTGTAGACTTCTTCCGCAGTCCAATAATGCCCGCATTTGTTCTGGACCCATTCGAAATAGCTCACAGTAACCCCTCCCGCGTTCGCAAGGAAATCCGGTATCGTGAAAACGCCCTTCTTGTAAAGGATGTCATCGGCTTCAGGCGTCGTCGGTCCGTTGGCTGCCTCGGCAATGAGCTTGGCCTTGACGTTGCCGGCGTTCTTCGATGTTATTTGGTTCTCCAGAGCCGCAGGCACGAGTATGTCCACTGGCAGTTCCAGCAGCTGCTCGTTCGTTATGTTCCTGTAGCCAGGGAATCCCGCGACGCTGCCGTTCTGCTCCTTGTGCTTCAGGACCTTCTCTGGGTCG
>JAWABM010000014.1:0-18768 GCA_038999215.1 Candidatus Aenigmatarchaeota archaeon
GAAAGTGAGCGGGGTCCAGAATTTCAGCCTGTAATCATCATATGTCTGGAGGAAATCAAGCATGTTCTGCCCCTTGGTGTCGAAAAGCCGCCTGTTCCTGATAGCCTCCTCCATGACAGTCTCGCAGTTCTTGACGGCAATCCATTCACTTATGGCCTTCTTGACTTGCTCCTCGCTGTCATGTTCAGGCACGTACAGGAGCGGCTCGTCGAGGAAGGCTTCGGCGACCTCGATGTAACCTTCCCTGATAGCGGCGTCTATCTGTTCCTCGTACACGCCGGCAGATTTCGCAGCCTTTATCGCCTGCTCCCTCGTCATGGCCTCGCCCTCAACAACCTTTATTGCTGCGACGATCTCGTCATCGGCAGGCAAGCCCGCAATTCCTACGTATATGTTTCCGACATCGGACCTGAATTGCCTGTTTTCCATGCTATCACCATTAACTACTTTATAATAATTAATAAAAGCTTATAAATCCTTCAAAAGGCGCTACTTGATTATCTTGACATCGGCCACGAAGCAGCCATCTTCGTTGCAGAACACGGGATTGAGGTCCATCTCCTTGAACTTGTGGCTTATCATGAACCTGCTGACCTTGGAAATGAGGTCGTATAGCGCTGCGAAATTTATGGGTTTCGCCCCTCTTGCGCCGTTGAGTATTTCGTATCCTTTCAGCTCCTTAATCATGGCGTCTGCCGTCGCTATGTCCACAGGGCACACCCTGAAGACGACGTCCTTCAGCAGCTCGGCGTAGATTCCGCCCATGCCGGCCGAGACGACATAGCCGAAGCGCTCGTCCGCCTTCGACGCCACTATGACCTCGAAACCCGTCATCTTCTTCTGCATGAGCACTCCTTCGGCGTTCCTGATTTTCATGAGCTTCGCGAACGCGGCCTCCGCCTCCTCTGGGGTATTGACGTTGATTATGCCGCCCAGCTCGGTGCGGTGCATTATCTTAGTGCCGGAGACCTTCATGACAGCCGGAAATCCGACCTTCTTTACGGCCTCTTCGAGGCGCTTCTCTGTCCTGCAATAAACAGTCCTTGCAACAGGTATCTTCGCCTCCCTCAGCAGGTCGTATGCCCTGTCCTCGGCCATCTTCTCCACGAGAACCGGTTTCGGAGGCGCCTTCTCAGCAGGCCGGACTTTGGGCTTCGGTTTGGCCGCAGGCTTCTTCGGAACAGGCCTTGCCTTACGGTGCGGCTTCGGATTATGGGCAGCCTTTCTGGCTGCAGCTGGCGCTTTCTTGCCCTTCAGAAGACCCCCAAGCAATGCCATGCCTATCTATTGGCAGATGCCATTTTTAAAATTGATGTACGGAATATTGTGTTATGGATTTCGCATTGCTGGGGCTGCGCTTTGACAAGACCCAGACACTCAGGAAAGGCGCCGGCGAAGCGCCCAAAATCATAAGGGCGGTGTTTCCGAAGCTCGAAAACTACATATTCGGCGTCGACCTGTCGGAGAGCTTCATAGAGGACATGGGCGACATAGGCGGAAAGGACATCGAGGAGCTCACAGCAATGGCCCGGGCCAAGCTCGGCAGCACAAAAAGGTTCCCTATATTAATAGGGGGCGAGCACACCGTCACGCTGGCAGGCGTCAGGGCAGTGAAGCCGGACTTCGTGGTCGTGATGGACGCGCATGCGGACTGCGAGAAATCGGACGGCCATGACGGCATCGTGCGCAAACTTGTGGAAGAGCTGGGACCAGACAATGTCGTGTTGTACGGCGTGCGCGTGGCCTCGTTCAAGGAGAGCGAATACATCAAAAGCAGGGGCATAAGGATAATTCACAATCCTGCGGAGCTGAAAAAGCTCAGGGGCAGGGTCTATCTTTCCATAGATTACGACGTTCTTGACCCGTCGGTGATCCTCACTGTCGGGAATCCCGAGCCAATGGGGCTCCAGTACCAAGAGGTCTCGGAAGCGGTAAAGGCGATAGCGGACAGGCTCGTCGCCGTGGATTTCGTCGAGTTCACGCCGATGAAGAGCGACGTTACAGGAATATACGCGTTGGTGGCAGGAAAGCTGATATATTCGACGATGGCTTCGGTAGTGAAGGCCAAAAAATAAGCGCAGCTATGCCTAGAAACTTCTGAAAATGCCGAAACGAGGGCCGCAAACCTTACAATATGCTTGTCGTGGCGCTCTCCTTCTCTTCGGCAGGCGCGTCATCGGCAACAGGCGTGGAGATGTGCTTGATTATTATCACGTCGCCGACGCTGTCCACGTACTGGTAAGGCACTATTATGCCCTTCTTTCCTCCGATTATTCCTGAAAGGAAGCTGCCCTTCGCCACGTCGAGCACGAGCGACTGCATCCTGAACTTCTCCATGTTTATCTTGAGATCCGAGACCCTTCCGCAGTAGGCGCCCTTGTTCGTGAAGACATCCTTGCCGAACATCTCTGACGAGTTCTTTACTGTGATTGCCATAACTAAAAACCTCCTTGGTATTTTGACTATCATTAAATACTGCGGCGTAAATATATAAAGTTGATTACGAAGTTTAGGTATGGGCTGGGGTCGCCTAGCGGTAGGGCGCAGGCCTGCTAAGTCTGTTTCCCTTCGGGGATCCGGGGGTTCGAATCCCCTCCCCAGCGCCATTTTAAAAGTTTTTATACCTTGTCGGGGGCTATTCTTATTCAGGGGGCCTGTGGTCTAGCGGCATGACACAACCCTCACACGGTTGGAGATCAGGTTCGACTCCTGGCAGGCCCACCAAAACTTCTTTAGCAAAGAAGTTTTATCAAGAAAGGACAATAAGCTTCTTTAACAAAGAAGCTCAATCAAGAAATGAGGCGGAGCCCCCGTCGTCTAGCCCGGTCAAGGATCTAGGCCTTTCGGCATTGCGCCGAAAGGGTCGAGCCCCTTTGGGCAGTGAAAGAAAGCCTATGACATGGGTCCAAATCCCATCGGGGGCACCATCTTCTCAATCAGTAAAACTTCTCTTTAGGCATCGTGAATTCCGCCGCTATGTGTGATATAGCGGAATTCACGTGTGCTCAAGGACACACCAACGGAACGGTGGTCCTTTACATGGCCGCTCGAAAGAGGTGCTGAACATGGAAGAGAAGATGGACATACACAACTACGGGCACAAGCTCGACCTTGCGATAGGAAGCGTCAAGAGGTCGGCCATGCTTGAGGAGAACAAGAAGCATATCTTGGGCTTCTACAACAGCCTTATTCTGCGGGGCGTGAGCCAGCCGTGCACCTGCAAGTACATCTACGAGATAAGGAACATGGCTCTTTGGCTGAACAAGGACCTGGACAAGACGACCAAAGAAGACATTATTTCAGTTATCCAGAAGGTTGAGACCGAGCCAGCCTATACGGAGTGCACAAAGCACAACTACAAAGTCACCCTTAAGCTGTTCTACCGTTGGCTCAAAAACAGCCCAAGAAAGCAATACCCGCCCGAAGTGGACTGGATAACGAGCGGCATCAGGAACAGCCGCCACAAATTGCCCGAAGAGCTTTGGACCGAAGAGGACGTGATGAAGCTAATCAATGCGGCTGATAATCCGCGCGACAAGGCTCTGATAGCAAGCCTCTACGAGTCTGGTTGCAGAGTTGGGGAGCTTGCCAGCCGCAGGATAAAGCACGCGCAGTTCGACAAGTACGGCGCGGTTGTTATTGTAGAGGGCAAGACCGGAATGCGGCGTATAAGGCTGGTCAGTTCCGTTCCCTACGTTGCCGCATGGCTGTCCAACCACCCCGACAAGGACAACCCCGATGCCCCGCTCTGGATATGCATAGGCACAAAGCACAAGGGTCAGCCCCTGACCTACAACGCCATAGGCAGGGTATTCAGCGATAACGCCCAAAAGGCAGGCGTCAAGAAGCGGCCCAATCCGCACATGTTTCGCCACAGCCGGGCAACATTCCTAGCAAACCACCTTACAGAAGCCCAGCTAAAGCAGATGTTCGGCTGGACGCAGGGCTCGAACATGGCCGCGATATATGTCCACATGAGCGGCAGGGATACGGACAACGCCATATTGAAGCTGAACGGCTTAGGAGGCGACGAGCGCAAGAACGAGGAAAGCGCCCTAAAGCCCGTCAAATGTCCCCGTTGCGAGTTCGTGAACGGAGCGACCTCGAAGTTCTGCAACCGCTGTGCTGCCCCGTTGGACATACGGACAGCCCTTTCAATCGAGGAAAAGACGAACAACCTGGCGCAGAGCTTCGCGGAGGCGGTCGGGAGCGGAGCAGGACTGGCGGAGATAGCAAGGCGGCCAGAAATGAGCCAGCAGGACTTGGAGAGGTTGGCGAGGCTGGTGGTGGGATATATGAAGAGGTGAGGTGTGCGATAGCTTTAAATATCTTCACTATAGAGTAGTTAGTATGAGCAAAGCGCAACCAGTATACGATGTTCTGGACAGGATAGATGCGCCCACGGGCAAGGAAAAGGTATTCTTTCCCGGAAGCACACACCTGCCCGAAGGGAACCGTGACTATAAATCCAAGAAGTTTGTGGCCAACCTTGACCACAGGCAGATGACGCTTCTCGGGCAAGAGATATCCAAAAGGTATGGTGAGCGCTATACGCTGCTTCCGTTGCAGACGAGCTGCGACCTTGCCCACAAGGACAAAGAGTTCAAGAAAATGAATGTTGATTATTGGCTTCACAACGAGCCGGTCATTCTCGAGGTCGGCGAAATAATCGCCCATCCGATCGTCAAGGAAGTTGACGGTGAACTCAAATACGATTATACACCAAGCAAAATGATAAAGACCGAAATAAACGAGTCTGATGTTTTTGATACCCTGATGAAAGCAGGGCTTCTCAAGGAACCCAAAAAGAAAGTCTATCGCGGTGGTATTGATTTTGAAGATGGTGAAGCTTCCGTCAGGTCGAATTGGTACTCCGACGGGGGGTGCTTCTCTGCGTATGCGTACAGGCCCTCGTACAGGGATGACCACGGGGTTGCCGCGTTCGTGAAAACGGGCGAAGCCGTTGAGAAGCCGAAAATGCGCGTGATCGCAGAGAGCGAATATCAGGAGTTTATCAGGATAAAGAAGGAGCATGAGGCTCTTCTGAAGGAACTCGCGCCCGTGAAGAAGTATTTCTAAGGGATAAATCCCTTAACGTTCTGAATTTGGACATGCCAAAGCTCTTTCCTTCTCCCAGACGGGGGGGGGGCAAAATTTCAATTCTCCCGGCAAAGGCCCGCGCTATACGCCTTTCCATAGAGCACGCAAAGTGCCGTTAAATACAGCGGCGACAGTTGGTAGGCTTCCGAAAACTGGAGCCGCGGTGTATCTTTGGTGGAGAGGCTACCGAAACCCTTCCGTCAGGTCGAATTGGAACTCCGACGAGAGCCGCAAGGTCGTCAAGGGTGCTTCAATGCGAACGGTTGGAAGGAAACGTCCCGCCGGCATAAATGCGAACAGGCCCTCGAACAGGAAACTTTCTTGCCGCCTTTTGGCTGGAAGCCTGAATGACAACGGGGTTGCCGCAATAGCGCGGACTGCCGATAGGGGATATTGATGAAGACCTATGGCAACCTTTACGGAAAGGTCTGCTCGTTCGAGAACCTTTTGCTGGCCTTCAGGAAGGCCAGAAAGGGCAAATCGGATAAATGGTATGTCAAAAGGTTCGAGGCGGACCTTGATAACGAATTATTGCGGTTGAAGCGCGAATTGGAAGAGCAGGCATATGAGCCGCGCCCACTGAAGAGGTTCATAATCAGGGACCCGAAAACGAGGGTCATACACGCCTCGCATTTCAGGGACCGCGTTGTCCATCATGCGCTCTGCAACGTGCTCGAGCCCATTTTTGACAGGACGTTCATTTATGACAGCTACGCCAACAGGAAAGGGAAGGGCGGCCTGGCCGCCCAAGACAGGTTCGACGAATTCAAGCGTAAGGCTTCGCAGAACGGCCGTTTGGTGCGCGGCGCGAAGGACGACAACATGGTGGTCGGCTATGTCCTGAAGGCCGACATAAGGCATTACTTTCCGAGCGTTAACCATGAAATCCTGACGGGCATTATAGGAAGAAAAATAAGGGATGAAAACATTCTTTGGCTGATAGGCAGGATTTTGTCGAACAACGACCCCGCCCTGCCGAAGGGCATGCCCATAGGCAACCAGACCAGCCAGTTCTTCGCAAACGTCTACCTGAACGAGCTTGACTACTTCGTGAAGCATGTGCTGAAGGCGAGGTTCTATTTGCGGTATGTTGACGACTTTGTGATATTGGACAGGTCGGAAGCAAAACTCATGCTGTTCAGGAGCGAGATAAACGGATTCCTGAAACACGCCCTGAAGCTGGAACTGCACGAGGAAAAATCGCAGGTCTATCCTTTGCACAAGGGAATATCGCTGCTCGGCTTCAGGATGTTCTACCATTACAGGGTTCCTAAAAGAAGGAACCTGCTGAAGCTGGAAAAGCGGATGTTGAAACTCAAACGTTTGTATGAATCGGGCGAAGTTTCCGCCGAAGAGGTTGCGAAATGCCTTGAAGGTTGGCTGGCATATGCGAAGCAGGGCGACACTTTCAAATTAAGAAAAACGCTCGTTGAAAAATATGGCAACATGTTCAGTATTACATTTTCTTAACTCCTTGTGGAATTAATCCTCTGGAAGGCGCAGTTAGCGCCTTTCTAATAAGTGGTTGACGGCTAACTCAACTAACACCTGTCAATGTGCTCTCTTGGCTCAGAAACGCTGCTTGTGCCATATTCCAACTCGACGGGCATTAAAACCGCCCGCTTTCCGGTTTCATCCTGCGGGAGCCCGTCATTCAAGGGCATGAAAATCGGGAGGAGTTAGAATTGGGGGCTAACTCGGCCGGGAACGACGGCTAACTCGACCACCTTATTTCGAGCGGACCTCCCGCACCAGTTCTCACGCGCCCATCGCGCCGTAAGCAAGGCCCGCGGCGGTCGAGTAAAGGATGACCAGCAGAACATAGACGGCCGTCTTTTTCGTGCCCAGTATTTTTCTTATGACCAGCATGTTCGGCAGGCTCAGGCTTGGCCCTGCTAGGAGCAGCGCCAACGCAGGCCCGCCTGCCATGCCCTTCAACATCAGTGCCTGCACTATCGGTATCTCGGTCAGCGTGGAAAAGTACATGAATGCCCCGAACACCGAGGCTATGAGGTTGCCTGCCACGTCGTTGCGTCCGACCGTGCTCTCTATCAGCGCCTGCGGGAGAAGCGGCATAATGAAGCCGGCTATGAAGACCCCGATGAATAGCAGCGGCAGCAGGACCTTTGCGAAGCTCCATGTCTCCCCGAGCCAGGCCTTGGTGGCGTGGTCCCTGAACTTGAACAGCACTGTGCCTATGACAACCAGCGTGAACGCGACCATGAGCGAGTATTTGAGGAACATGCCTATCTGCAGCCCGTTCACGACAAGTATGCCCACAAGGGAGGCAAAAAACACGGCAAGCGCGGCATTTGAAATTTTTGATTCCTCGGTCTCCTGAACGACAATTTTTTCCTTGTCCGGCTTTTCCCTGAAAATCATCTGCATGCTCAGGCCTGCGATTATCGACAGGACGATTGCGCTGACCGCCCTTGCAAGCCCGAGCCCCGCCCCGAGGACCGAGAACGTGAGGAATATGGCTGCTATGTTTATCGCTGGTCCCGCGAAAAGCAGCGTCACTGCGGGCCCCAGCCCAGCCCCTCTTTTCCTTATGCCCGCGAACAGCGGCAGTATGGTGCACGAGCACACTGCAAGTATCGCCCCCGCGACCGATGCCACGCCGTAGGAAACCCATTTGTTCGCCTCATGACCGAGGTATTTCATCACCCTTTCCTTCCGTATGAAAACGGATATAGCGCCGGCAATGAACAGCGCTGGCACCAGGCAGGTCAGCACGTGCTGCTTCGCGTATTCGCCAAGGAGGCCTATGCCGCTGAGGACGGACGCCTCGAACCATGCGCTGCCCTGCGGGACAAAATAGAACACGGCAAACACGAGGGCTATCCCGAACAGCAGCATCCGGTCGTTTTTATCCATATTACAGCACCATTACTCCGATATAGTATGCTCCTATAATCACGAACATTATTCCGACGATCTTCCTCATCCATGCTTCAAGTGTCTGCACCTTATTCGTAATTACACCAAGCTTATTTACGCTTTTTACCAAAATTATTGAAAATATTATCACGGGCAGACCTGTTGCAAACGCAAATACGGATGGTATCAACAATCCGTCACCGGCAGCTATTGCAATTGGTATCATCATGCCAAAGAACAAAACGGCGCTGAACGGACAGAACGCAAGGGCGAAAATGACACCGAGCAAAAATGCCCCGATAAATCCTTTGTTTGCAAGGCGTTCCTTTAACTTGTTTATTTTTTCACTGCCTTTTATGATATTTAATTTTATTAAATCCAGCATCAGAATTCCGGCAATGATTAGGAACGGCCCTAATAATCTTTCCCCGTATCTTTGCAAAAACAATGATATTGTTTGTGTCTGGATTCCGATGTAAACAATAAGCGACGCTAATCCGACATAAGTAAACATCCTTCCAAGCGTATAGATAAATCCGACCGATATCGTATGCCTGCTGTTATCAATTTTTTTGCTGGTGTATGCTATTGCTGTTATGTTCGTGGCCAAGGGGCACGGGCTGATAGCTGTCATCAATCCTATGAAAAATGCGGCAACTACGGCTATGTTGCTTGCTCCCATCGCTTCCATGAAGGCCATTATGTCCATTTTTTACACCTGCAATTTACTTTCAATTACGCTTTTCAGGTAATTCATGTAGTCCTGTTTGTTGTTGATTTTATACCAGACATTTATGTTCTGTTCGGCGGAAAAGCTGCCGTCCTTATGGTAGCTGCCTATCCACAATGAAGCGCCCGTTACGCCGTATTTATTCACGAGTTCATAATTTTCTGAGAGCTCCCCGTTGACATGCCGAAAGCTTATTTTTCCTGATTTTAGCTCATCTTTAAAGTATGTATTAACGGTCTCTTCGGCGTAGTCCCCGACCGTTATGCAGGCATAGCATTGATGAGTCCCGTGAAAATGAATGACTTCCAGTTTTTCAATTTCATCATGCTGCCCTGCGGCAGCAGACCCGGAAACCGAACCGCTTTCGTTTTTTGTGCACCCGGACACCAGCAGCACTGAAAACAGCAGTGCAAAAATCACGGTTTTTTGTCCGATTCTCATTCTCAAAGCCACGTCCTTATCTCTTCCGCGTCGGGAACCCTGCCGTACGCCTTCACTTTCCCGTCGATGACTATCGCGGGCGTGGCCATTATTCCGCGGTTCACTATCTCGGTTATGTCCGTGACCTTGACTATTTCGGCCTTTTTGCCTGCAGCTTCCATGGCCTTCCTTGCGTTCGCCTCAAGCTGCCTGCACTTCGGGCAGCCTGAACCCAGAATTTCTATTTTCATTTTATCGCCTCACACCATTCCGAGGGCCACTATCGCGCCCAGCGCTATCATCACTATTCCCGTGATGAGGTGCAGCAGCCTGATGTTTTTCTCCTTCCATTCGGTCATCTTTTCCGTGCTTGACAGGCCGAAATACATGAGCAGCGTTATCGCGAGCAGCGGCACCACGAAGAACACGTTGTAAAGCAGGAGTATGGGGACCGCCGCCATTGCGGTCGCCCTTTCGGCGAGCAGCCCGAGAATGAAGATGTACGGCCCGCCAGTGCAGGGCAGCTCGAAAAGGCAAACCACGAAGCCCATCAGGAAAGCGCCGAGCGGCGACGTCACTTTTCCGAGCATTCCCTTCAATGCCGGCCTCCAGCTGCGCGGTATCTCCATCACGAACCCGCCACCCCCGTACCAGAAGTAATCCTTGATGTTGGCCAATCCGATGACAATTGCCAGCACGCCTATGAACCTGTAAAACAGATAGGAAAGGCCCGACACCTGCAGCGCGGAAAGCAGGCCCATGCCGAAAAGGAAGTAGCTTATGTATATCGAGGCTGTGAACGCCAGCCCTGCTTTGAGTGCCCTTGTCCTGTCGCCTGCCGCCAGCAGCGCGGTCAGGAGTATGAGGAGAACGGCTATTGCGCACGGATTTATGGAGTCGACGAGCGCCGCCCCTATCACCGTGATTATGGAAAGCGAGCCGAGCGCCTCCATCGGGGAGGCAGCGCCTGAAGTTCCTGTTGCCTCGATGCCGTTCGGCGCAGGGCACGCCGCGCCGCGGTTTTTCATTATCGCGTCTTCAAGGCCCGCTATTATGGGCGTGTCGCCGACCATGTATCGGTCCGAAATGAAGGCCGCAGGAACGCCCCTTTCATCGTTAGGAACGCCGTAGGCGCCGAAATACTCGTTCAGTAGTACGGCATTCGTCCTGTTCCTGTATATTTCGAACCTGTGTATTTCGACGCCTTCGTACGCCGATTCCACATTGTCGATGAACGGCTCCACCCTTGCGCAGTGCGGGCAGCCATCCCCGTAAAAGAAATAAACGCACGTCGCGCCTGGCGCTTCCTGCGCTTGCGCCGCGCCCGGGACAACCGCCAGGAAAAGCGGAACCAGCAGAATCAGGAAAAGCTTCGCCTTCATTTCCTTCCCCCCATGCAGCACGACCTTTTCAGTATTTTGCCTTTAGGGTTGCCAAGCGCCTTGAACATATCGCACACGCGGCGGTCGGCTATGCTGTAAAACACCTTCTTGCCCTCCCTGCGCGGTTTCACGATTCCCGCCTTTTCGAGCAGGGAAAGCTGTACGGAGACCGTTGACTGCGTCCTTCCGACATGCGGAAATATCTCGCAAACGCATTTTTCCCCGCCAAGCAGGAATTCCAGCATTTTCATCCTCGTCTCGTCAGCCATGGCCTTCAGGAAAACGATGCCGTTCTTCATCAAAACATATTGATGAATATCAATATTTAAAGCTTGCCTAACGATTGCCTTGCCATACGCATGCGATAGCAATATATTCAACCTCGCACAATAATGTAAAAGAGACGGTCAAAATCAAGGGAAATCTTCTCTGATTGAACGGGATGGCCCTGCGGGGGCACCACAAAACCATTTTTAGCAAAAAGGTTTTTACCGAAAAAATGGGAAACTACGCAAAAGAAAGCAAACAAAGGCACCTTTTTAAACAGACCTGCCGAATAGTTCTGAATGAAATATGCGCTCCTGGCCGCGGTTCTTGCGGTAGTTCTAATATGCGGCTGCACAGGCCAGGGCGGGCAAGCAGTCTCGCCGATAACCTATACGGACGCAGACGGGAAAAGCCTGACAACCGAGGGCTACCCAGGATATGTATATCTCTTTTCAGACCTAGGCGCTGACAGGACGGCTGTCGAGAATGCGATAAAGGCGGCGGGAGGAACGATAACGGACTCGGTTCCGGACGCAGGAATGTACCTGGTGAAGGTCAATGCGGGGCAGGAAAGCACGTTCCTTTCAGCCATGTACGGGAAGGACTGGTTCCTTGACGGTTCGCCGGCTTTCGCGATCGGCCAGGACGACGTCCTGCTTTACGACATATACAGCGGCTCCGGCACAGGCGATTCCTGCTACGCACAGCATGGAGCATTCACTGAAATACTGGCTGGAAAGTTGGGCGCCCCGACATCGCATGTGGACTTCGGGGCAATGAGCGGCTTCCCTGAACTTATAAGGGATGCGATGGGCAAGGCAGACGCAGCAGCCGCCGCAGGCGAAACAAAGGTAATAAGCATCTCGCTGGGGCCGGGAACGACTGGAACGATAACAGACGAGGACAGGGCGAGCGGGTGCCTGAGTGACGTATGCAGGATGGTCAAGAGCGAGAGAAGGGTGTTCTGGAGGATGTTCTACCAGGCGCTGGAGGCGAAGTTCAGGAGCAACCCCGACGCAGCGAACAGCATCATGTTCGTCATGAGCGCGGGAAATCTGGGCGCACCGCTTGACTCGGAGATGAAGTACCTGAAGACATTCTACCCGAACGCCTACAAGAGGATAAAGATAGTCGGGGCCACGGACGAGGGCGGAAACGTGTACCGCGGCTTCAACCACGTGAGGGACAACTCGGAGGGGCTGATGGCTTACGCACAGGGAATAAACGTCCCGATAACGACGCCGGACGGCACTACAACGTACTGCCACGGCACGTCCTTTGCCACGCCGCAGGTGGCGGCCGTGCTGGAATACATCTGGGCCATGAACCCGGACCTGACCTCGGACCAAGTGATGGATGCTTTCAACAAGGCTCTAGAACAGCAGAGCAACGGCGGCATACTGCCTGTCGACGAAAACGGCGAGGTCACCCAGGAGTTCCTTGACGCTGCAGCCAGCGGAAAAACCGGCGGCAGCGATATCTTCTTCACAGCCCCGTCGACGCTGACAGCGACCGTGAACAAGGAGTTCGGATTCCAGCTGTGCACACCGGCGTCAGCAGCGTCAGCAGCGACATGCGGCGGTCTCACGCCGTCGACGAACCCGGCCGGAGGAAAGCCGCCCTATTCGTTCCATGTCGGGATGAGCGGGGGGTTCCCACCGACAGGGATATCGCTCAACCTCAACGGGCTGCTGCACGGGACGCCGACCATCACCGGAACGTACACCTTCCCGGTCTGCGCAAGGGACGGGTTCGGGAACGAGAACTGCGATGACGTCACAATAGACGTGCGGCCTGAAGAGCCCGCAGAGCCAACCGAGGCGACCTACAGGGGCGGTTTCAGCCTGAGCGGGACCTATGGAAGGCCGTTCCCGGAGTACGGAACGACCTGCATGTTCGACGACACGTTCTCCGGGACAATCACGCTCACCATCACTGACGGCAGCGGAACCGCGGAAGTGGCAGGAACCTTCACATCAAACGCGGTCTCCGGCAGCGTGCCGGGCTTCGACTGCCTCAGCAGCAGCTCCGACATGGGAGACATAACTTCGGTTTCCATATCCGGCAGCAGCGTCGAGTTCACGACGCACTTCTACACGGCCGGCGGAAGCGACTACGCGGGACACTTCTCAGGCACGCTGAGCGGTGACACGATAACAGGCACTTTCATCGAAACGTCAACCTGCTGCTCGGGCAGCGCGTCAACCAGCGTGACGCTCGCCAGGCAATAGAAGCGTTACGCTGCCGGCGATACAGAGCAACGTACAGGAGCTCGGCCTAACCTTCTTAAAACAGCAGCAGCAGGCGAAATGGCGCATTTTACAGAACCTTTAAGAACTGCCAGCCACAGCTATTTTTAGGGGGTTTACGAACCCGAATGAGGTGAATTTGAATGGCAAAGAAATCAATGGCTGTAAAGAGCGCGGTCAAGAGCTCGCTCCCGAAGGGACTGCGAGTTTCGGGCGACTTCTTCGCGGCGCTTGACACCGTGATAGCGCACAAAATCGAGATGGCCGTCAAGAGGGCGAAGGCGAACGGAAGGAAGACGCTCAGACCGGCGGACCTGTAGGATTTTTCAAATGGGGCCCTTTGCCCCATCATTTTATTATTTAAACTCTCCACCCTCTTTTCTATCTGGGCGGGAGTGGCCAAGCCTGGTCCAAGGCGCAGGACTCAAGCCATGCTTGAGTTTCGAGCGAAAGCTGTGAGAGATCCTGTGGGTTAGTCCCATCGCAGGTTCGAATCCTGCCTCCCGCACCATTTTAATCCTTTCGTTTTCTACCATTTCTCATGGACATAGACGAGATATTCGAGACGTTCGGCGTGGAAACGGAAAGGGCGATAGTGATAGACAGGGTCTACGTCCCGAACAGCGTTACGATATCGGAGCTTACAAACTACAGCCGCAGAAAGGGAAAAGCCATTAACATGGTAAGGAGGGGGCTCTATATTTCTATAATAAACAGCGTGGGTTGGATGAAAAAGGAGCACCGCCATCTGAGCAAAGAGAGCAAAAAGCTGATTTACGACGCGCTCAGCAAGGCGGACATAAAGAACGCAGGGTATTCCGGACAGTAAGCAGGCGATTACTTTTATTAGCAGGACGAAAATATTCTTATGGCGCGACTTAAAAGGCAAGTGACGCTCTGGGAGGCCGTGATGTACGGCCTGTGCGTCATAGTTGGCGCCGGAATATACGCACTGGTCGGCGTTGCGGCGGGCGAGGCCGGCAACGGGGTGTGGCTTTCGTTCCTTTTTGCGGCCCTGATAGCAGGTTGTACGGGGCTGAGCTATGCCGAGCTCTCTTCGAAGATGCCGCACGACGCGGCCGAGTTCGAGTACACGGAAAGGGCCTTCCGCAGCCGAAGGCTGGCTTTCGGGATAACCTGGCTCAAGATGGCCGGGGCAATAATAGCAATGGCGACGGTGAGCCTGGGTTTCGCAGGGTACTTCTCGAAGCTCTTCGGGCTGCCGCCGCTCTTCGGAGCTCTGCTGATAGTCGGATTGTCGACGCTCCTCAACGCGCTGGGCGCAAAAAACACGATGAGAGCCAGCGCCTTCTTCGTCGCCATCACCATCACAGGACTGCTCGTGGTGGTGCTCAGCGGGATTCCGCGCACGGGCTCAGTGGACTACTTCGACCTCAGCTTCGGCTGGGGAGGCGTTTTCTCCGCAGCGGCCCTGATATTCTTCGCGTTCCTAGGGTTCGAGAACATAGCGGACCTCGGAGAAGAGATAAAGAACCCCAGGAAAATGCTGCCGCTGGCGCTGCTGCTTTCCATATTGATATCGACGGTGATATACGTCGCGGTATCGTTCATTTCAATAAGCGTGGTACCATGGCAGGAGCTCGCCGCCTCCGCTTCGCCGCTCAGCCTTGTGGCCGAAGCAACACTCGGAGGATACGGCTCCATCCTACTGACAATAATAGCCCTGTTCGCGACAGGAAGCACGATATTCGGAATAATGTTCGCGTATTCCAGGCTGCTCTTCGGCATGGCGGAGGACCACTGCCTGCCGAAGTCCTTCATGAGGCTCTCCAGGAAGGGAGTACCCTACATATCCGTGCTGACAATAGGCGCGGTCACGGGTTTGATGGTGCTCGTTCAGGACATAAGGTTCGTGGCCATGGTGGCGGATTTCAGCGCCCTCTTCGTGTTCATGGCAATAAACGTCGCGCTCATAGCGCTGAGGTACGAGAAGGACCATCTGCACGGCGAGTTCAATGTGCCGCTGAACATAGGAAGGTTCCCTGTGCTTCCAGCGCTCGGAGCCGTGTTCTGCCTCTTCATGCTGACGAAGCTCGGCGCGCTGCAGGCCGTGCTTAGCCTGCTGGCGCTGCTGGCAGGAATACTGGTTTACATGTTCGGGTTCGAGAAAAAGGTGTGCAAGACTAGAATCTCTTCTTACCGACAACCTTGACGATGTAGCCGGCGACCTTGTTGCGCATGAACTTCTCGTCCATGATGTTTATGTCTTTCAGCGCCTGCACGTTGGCCTTGAAGTCAGTCCCGAACTTGTCAGGATTCTTGGCCACGAGCTGCTTCGCCAGACCCTTGACGAACTTCGTCCTTATCCTTCCCATGTTCACAACCTTTATCTCTTGTAATAATATAACAAATATATAGTTATCGGCGAGAGTGTGTTTATGGCAACAGAAATAGGGGCGTGCCTTCTCGGCGCGTTCGCCTTGGAGAACGGCAAGGTAAGGGAAGCCGCGCTTTTCGAAAGGGACCCCAAGGCAGTCGCGGAAAGGATGAGGGACCACCTTGCGGGCCGGAACATCCCGGAAGTGGAGCGGCTGATGGCAAAGACCGGCGGGGCAAGGACTGCCGAAGCGGACTGTTTCCTGAGGGAGAACATGAGAAGGATAGCGCTCGAAAAAGGGCTCAGCCAGGAGGAGCTCAACAAGTTCATAGTTTCCGTATTCACAGAGGCTTCGAAGATGAGGATGACATCTTCCGAGAGAAGGGACAAACTGATAATACAGGCCGTCTCGGCGCTCAGCGACTTGGACAAGATACTCAACCTGATGAGCGAGAGGCTCAGGGAATGGTTCGGGCTGCATTATCCCGAACTCAATGTGAGCGAGCACGAGTCCTTTGCGAAGAAGGTGGCCCAGCACGGCAGCAGGGAGGCCATGGAAGGGTTCACGGAGAGCATGGGCATAGAGTTCAAAGAGAAGGACAAGGCGATAATCAAGGCATATGCCGACGAGCTCGTGAGGACGTACGGCCTGAAGAAGGCGCTCGAAGACTACCTCAGCAAGGCGGTGCCGGAGGAGATGCCGAACACGAACGCGCTGCTTGGCAGCGTGCTGGCGGCGAAAGTATTGGCGCTGGCGGGCGGAATAGAGAGGCTGGCTAAGATGCCGTCATCGACCTTGCAGCTGCTCGGCGCGGAGAAGGCGCTGTTCAAGTTCCTGAAGGAAAAGAAGAAGGGCAAGCCGCCGAAGTTCGGAATACTCTTCACGCACCCGGACATCTCGACCGCGCCCAAGGAGCAGCAGGGCAAGATAGCAAGGATGCTCTCCTCGAAGGTGACGATAGCGGTCAGAACCGATTTCTATTCGAAGGAGGACAGGTCCAAGGAGATGCTGGAGGACTACAAGGCAAAGATAGCGGGGCTGAGAAAATGAGCATAAACGAAAAGTTCCCGGGCGTGTTCCTGGTCGACGGGAAGGTGGCTACAAAGGCGACGTTCAAGGAATGGAGGCCCTTTGACGAGGCAATCATTAGCGGCTACAGGCTCTGGGACCCGAACAGGTCCAAGGCGTCTGCGGCTATAGCCAAGGGCATAAGCACCTTCCCGCTGAAAAGGGGAGACAAGATACTCTATCTCGGGGCAGCGCACGGGTTCACTGTAAGCTATCTTTCCGACATAATAGGGAAGGAAGGCATCATTTATGCAGTGGAGTTCTCGGACAGGTGCTTCAAGGAGCTCATGCAGATAACGGCGAAGTACGGCAACATAGCGCCAATACTCTCGGATGCGAGGCTGTTCGAGAACTACGGCTGGGTCGAAAAAGTCGACGCCGTGTACTGCGACATAGCGGATCCGCAGCAGACCGAGACTGCGATAAGGAACTGCCGGGAGTTCCTGAAGAAGGACGGATACCTCCTGCTGGCGATAAAGTCCAGGAGCATCGACGTGACAGCCAGCCCGAAGCAGACGGTCCTCAGCGAGATAGATAAGCTGAAGGCGGCCGGGTTCAAGGTGTTCGACTGGAAGATGCTCGACCCGTTCGAGAAGGACCACGGCTTCGTCGTCGCGATGATGAAGTGATCATTTCTTCAGCAGCTTCTCAAGCCGCGCCCTGAACAGGCCGAAATCGGTGACAGTGCCGCCGGCCGCAGCAGGATGGCCGCCCGCCCTGCCGATTCCTTTCGCGGCCTTGCCGACAAGCTCGGCCATGTTGTAGGTCTTGCTCCTGGTGCTGACCTTGTAGATGTCGCCGTCCTTTGAATAGACTATTATCGTTTTCTTCGGATACATGTCAAGGAGCTTTGACGACAATATTGCCAGCATGCTGTATCTGCTCCTGAGCTCGAAGAAGCACACTTCGCCCGAGCACGTCAGCTCAAAGAGCGCAATCTGCTTCTCCAGCTCATCATTGAGCATCTCATTGAGCCTGACATATTTGTCGTTCTTAAGGAACTCGTCCAAGGTCCTGCATGCGCTGAGATACTTGGCAAGGGTCACTAGGCCGGGGTCCTTCCTTATTGCCTTGACAGAATTGATCATGCAGGAGGCCTCCTTTTCTTTTTTGCTCCCTTCGAGGGCCCTGTCTCCTACAGCCCCGACCTTCGCGAGCCAGGCGAACCCCCTCAATCCGGCCTTCCTGCAGACATCATAGGTCACCAGGGATGCGGAGGTGTAGAGGTCGGGCTTTTCGAAGCGCGGATTGACATGTATGAAACCCATCTTGTTAAGGTCGTTCCTTATCATATGATGGTCCATTATGAGCACTTTCCTGCCCTTCAGATGGCCAAGCCACTCAGGATAATTGTCAACCGCCAGATCGACAATTATGACATTTTCGGCCCTACCAACGCTTCCGAGGGTCTCCTCCTCCACATCGCCGGCGGAAGGCACGGCCTTCACGCCCCTTTGCCTGAGAAAGGCAAGAACGATGGCGGCAGAGCAGCAGCCGTCGCAATCGGAATGGAAAATGACCCTCACATCGCCATCTATTCCCTTGAGGAAGTCCACAGCGTTCATTTCCTTTCACTTTCCGCCTGCGGGTTCAGAAGAAACTGCAGCTGCTGCAGGTTCAGGGACGGATGGAGCACGCTCGATTCGAACTGGGCGTCAAGGTTGTCGGCCTGAACAAGCAGCCAGGCCTCTATGGTCTTCGGGCTCGCGCTCGCAGCGCCCATGTCGCCTCCGTGCGAGGCCACCATGTGGACGACTTCCTCAGGGAAGCCGTGCTCGTGCAGCAGGTTCGCGGAAAGCACGGCGTGATCAATCATGAGCCCGGAAAAATCCCATTTCATGCCGAGTTTCTGCTTTTCCTTGTCAGCCTTCTTGATAATGAACACCTTGCCTATGTCGTGCAGAAGCGCGCCGGCGATAAGATGGTCGTAGTTTACCCCGCCCTTGGCCGCCTTCCCCATCTCCCTTCCGTAGACCTTCTCAAAGGACTTGGCCATGCTGAGGCAGAGCTCCGTGACGCCGACGGTGTGGTCAACAAAGCCGCCATCATAATCGTGATGGGCTCCGACCCAGACAGGCATCTTCGAGAGCTCCGAAGGACCGTAACCTTTCAGCGTAGGGCTCTTGCTTTCTGGATTTTTCAGCAGCTTCAGGGTCCTTTCCCTGAGGTCCTTGTCCCTTATCATCTCGGCAAGCTCAAACAACCTTTTCATGAATTGACACCAAACTCGTACTTTTCGCTCTCGAACTCGAACTCGAACAGCTTGCCTCCGAGCTTTCCGAAGGAAATCGCGCTGTTGGTCGACTCTTTTATTATTTCTTTCATGCTCTTAA
>JAWABM010000015.1:0-13409 GCA_038999215.1 Candidatus Aenigmatarchaeota archaeon
CGGCCGCAAGCAACCCCGAGATAGCGCAGCTTGCGGCAGGGACGTACGCTTACAAAGTGAACACGAGCAGCAACCAGAACTATTCCGCGAACAATACAGGAGTCACTTATTATCTTAAGATAGACAAGGCAGCATCAAGCGTGTCGGTCGGCTTCGCGCCGTCCAACTCCGAGACTTACGGAACCCAGACGAACGCGACATGCAGCATAATTTCAGGCGATCCAAGCGCGACCCTGGCGCTGCAGAGGAACGGCAGCGGCGTGGCCAACCCCGATTCGGCAGTGCTCGGCGCAGGCGCATACAACTACACCTGCACGTATGCGGAGTCAGAGAACTACACCGCAAGCGCCAGCCTGAGCAACTATCTCTCGATAGCAAGGGCTGACCCATCGACGTACCTGAAGCTCGAGCTGCAGGGAGCGGAAAATGACGCTTCTGTAAACTATCCAGCAGCGAGCAACGCCACAGGCTACGCCACGTTGGCGGACAACCAAGACCTCGTGTTCAACCTGTACAGGAACGGCACTCAAGTGGCTTCCGGCGACCCTGCGAGCGAAGTGCAGACGCTCGGCGCAGGAGCCTACAGCTATGTTTACAACACGTCCGGCGGAGCGAACTACACGGCAGGCACGAGCGCCGCAAGATATCTGACAGTCAACCAGACAGCGCTGGCTCTGTCATTCCTCTTCAACGGCACAGAAGGCGACCTTGCGGTAAACTACAACACAACCATAAACATGACAGTCGCCTCAACGCCTTCAGGCAAGGCGGTGCAGATAAGGACAAACTACTCGAGCGGAGGCGACAATTTATGGCACTCGGGAACCACGCCGACAGAAAAGATAAGCAATTACACAGTGAACGGAACGTGGAACTTCACGGCCGTCTTCCCCGGCGACCAGAACTACACAGCAGCGAGCAAGACCCATTATCTCACTGTCTACCCGACGGACCTCGAGCCGCCGCAATGGTTCAACCAGAGCCAGGGCTCAAGCTCGCCGACGGCAGGCGGCTCCAACACGCTTTCCGCCTACTGGACCGACAACGTGCAGCTGGGCCACTACTGGGTCTCCACGAACGAGTCCGGCAACTGGACCAACCGCTCCGCGGCTGCGTTCAGCGGCACAGGGAACTGGTCGAACTACAGCTGGAGCAACTCGTCGGTAGGCGCAGGAACGCTGGTATTATGGAAGATATACGCCAATGACACTTACGGCAACGAGAACGTCACAGACGCAATGAACTTCACTGTCGCCGCAGCTCCGCCGGCGCAGCCGCCTGGAGCCGGAGAAGCGCCGCCGTCAGTGCCGTCGGCGGGGGCCGGGCCGTCCGCCACGTTCGACGTGAAGATGTCCAAGTCTGAATACAGCAGGGACGAGAACGCGGAGCTGGTCTTCAGCGCGACCAACCCCGGCAGCTCATTCGACATGTACGCCGACATCACAATCACGAAGTCAGGCGAATCTTACAAGAGCCTCAAGACCACCAAGACGGTGCCAAACGGCTCGCTTGAATGGACTGAGGCGATAGACGCAATAGAATGCTCGACGCCCTACGGCCAATACGACGTCTCGGTCAAACTATATTATACTGCCAATGACAAGTTCATAAAGGAGGTGTCTCTGAGCTACAGCGTCTCCACCTGCACCGACGCGCACATAACCAAGCTCGTCACGGTCAAGTCAACGCACGAACCCAATTCGACAATGAGCCTGCTCACAGCGGTAAAGAACATAGGGAACCGTGACATAAGCGAGGCGGTGCTGGAGCTGTTCATCTGCAACAAGGACGGAGATTGCGGGTCGAACAAGCTCACGAAGATAAAAGAATTCACGTTCGAACTCCCGGTCGGCGAATCGGTTGAGAACGGCTACAACCACAGCCTGGCCGGCCTCAAGGAAGGGCACTACGAGCTGAGGGCCACGCTCTCCGAGGGCGCGAACCTGCTCGACAGCAAGAAGATAGACTTCAGCATAAGCCTGCCGGCGGCGCCGATGGTGGACGTGGGAACAGTAGGCATAGCTGCCGGAGGGCTGCTGGCGGCGGCTGCGGTGACCTACCTGAGGAGGAAGGCCCTGCTGGTGGCGCCGAAGGTCATAGTCATAGTGAGGAACACCACGCACGTGACAATGACGGTGAAGAACAGGACGAAGAACAAGTTCAGGAACGTCGTACTGGAAGACACCATACCAGGCAAGCCGGCGGTGTCTGACATATCACCCAAGCCGTTCAAGGTTGTAAGATCGAACATCTACACAAAGATAATATGGAAGCTGAACGTGCATCCGAAGGGCAAGCTAAAGCTCAGGTACAAGATAGGAGCCAAGTTCAAGAAACTACCGAAGGCCAAGATAAGGAGCTACGAGAAGGTCGGGGAGAAGAAGCGTGCGGTCCCAAAGAAGCATATTGCGCCGAAAAAGCCGGCCGCTCCGAAGAAGCCCAAGGCCAAAAAGCCGGCGCAGAAGAGGGCAGGCAGGAAAAAGCAGTAATCTTTAAATAGATAGGTCTGCAACTAATCTTAGTAAATTTCTGGTGAGACAGATGGACGAAAAGAAGACAGGAACAACGACGGTCGGCATAATCTGCAAGGACGGGGTCCTGCTGGCGACCGAGCGGAAGGCCACGATAGGCTACATGATAGACTCGAAGGTCTCGAGGAAGGTCTACCAGCTGGACGACCACATAGGCATGACAATAGCCGGAAGCGTCGGCGACGCCCTGTCGCTGGTGCGGCTGCTCAAGGCGCAATTCAAGCTCTACAAGCTCGAGAGGGGTCCGATAACCATGAGGGCGGCGGCCACGCTGCTGTCGAACATACTGCAGGGAAGCAAGTGGATGCCGTTCATGAACCAGCTCATACTGGCGGGCTACGACTCCAACGGGCCGGGGCTGTACTCGCTGGATCCGGTGGGCGGATGGTCGAACCAGGACAATTATTATTCAACAGGCTCAGGAAGCCCGTTCGCTTACGGTGTGCTCGAATCGGACTACAAGGAGGGCCTGTCGCTTGATGAAGGCATCGAGCTGGCGCTGAGGGCAATAAGGAGCGCCGTAGGGAGGGACATAGCGTCGGGCGGCAACGGCTTCATGGTCGCGCTCATGACAAAGGACGGCTACAGGGAACTGAGCGAAGCGGAAATCAAGAAGCACATGAAGCAGTAAGAGCGGGCATTCTCAAAAAGACTGATCGCATGGTTGAAATAAAGACATCGGAGCTATTCGAAAAGATAAAGCAAGGCCTGCCGGCGGACGCGCAGATATCGGACATAAGGTTCGAGGGCTGCGAGGTGGTCCTGTACACGAAGAGCAGGGAATTCTTCACCTCCAATTCTGACGCGATAAAAGGCATGGTAGGCAGCCTCAAGAAAAGGATAATCCTCAGGCCCGACCCCTCTATATGCGCGGACCCCGAGGAAGCGAGAAAGGCGGTGGACGAGCTCGTTCCGAAAGAGGCCGGAGTGAAGGAGGTGCTGTTCGAGCCCGATTTCGGGATAATGACGGTAGAGGCCGACAAACCGGGCCTTGTGATAGGCAAGGGCGGGGAGCTGCTGCGGGAGATAAGGAAGAGGACGTGCTGGCTGCCGCACGTGAAGCGCTCGCCGGCGATACCGAACGAGATAATCAAGACCCTGAGGGAGCTGATATACAAGGAGAGCAGCTTCAGGAAGGAGTTCCTTGACAAGGTCGGCAGAAGCATACATTCGGGATGGAAGCAGACCGACTGGGTCAGGCTCACGGCCCTTGGAGGATTCAGGGAGGTAGGCCGCTCGGCCGTTCTCCTGCAGACGCCCGAAAGCAGCGTGCTGCTGGACTGCGGCATAAAGCCGGGGAACAACGAGCTGCCCTACTTGAACATACCGGAGTTCGACGTAAAGAAGCTCAACGCTGTCGTGCTCACGCACGCGCACATGGACCATGCCGGCGCGATACCGATGCTCTACGAGTACGGCTGCGAGGCGCCGCTATATTGCACGGTGCCGACGCGCGACCTGATGGTGCTGCTCTGCATGGACTCGCTCAACCTCATGAACAAGGAAGGAAGGCAGGCGCTCTATTCCACTAAGGGCATAAAGGAGGCAGTGAAGCGCTGCATAACGCTCGAATACGACGAGGTCTCGGACATAACGCCCGACATGAGGCTGACGCTGCTCAACAGCGGCCACATACTCGGTTCGGCGCTCGCGCACATACACGTGGGAGACGGGCTGCACAACATACTCTACACCAGCGACATAAAGTTCGACAGGACGGCCCTGTACGAAGCGGCCAGCACGAACTTCGCACGCGCGGAAACGGTGATAACAGAAAGCACGTACGGCCTTTCCACGGACGTGCTGCCGAGAAGGGACGAAGCCGAGGGCATGCTCACAGAAGTGGTGAAGAGGACCCTGAAGCGCGGAGGCAAGGTGCTCATACCGTCGTTCGCGGTCGAGCGCTCGCAGGACCTCCAGGTCATACTTGAGAAGAACGGAATAGAATCCACAATATACCTGGACGGCATGGTCTGGGACGCCACGGCCATACACACCACGTATCCCGAATACATGAACAGGGACCTGCAGAAGCAGATACTCCAGCAGGGCAAGAACCCCTTCCTTTCCCCCGTATTCAAGAGGATAGGCAGCCAGGACGAGAGGCAGAAGGTGCTCTCCAGCCATGAGCCTTGCGTGATAATAGCGACGAGCGGAATGCTCATAGGAGGGCCCAGCGTGTGGTGGCTCAGGAACCTGGCGGAGGACAAGAAGAACACGGTGATTTTTGTCGGCTACCAGTCCGAGGGCTCGCTCGGCCGCAGGATACAGAAGGGCTGGAAGGAGGTTCCGATGGAGCAGGGCGGCAGGAACGTGGCGGTGCCGGTTAACTGCGAGGTGGCAACCGTCGAGGGCCTGTCAGGGCACAGCGACAGGAAGCAGCTGGTAAATTACCTGACAAGGCTGAGGCAGCGCCCCGAGAGGATAATAGTCAACCACGGAGAGGAGCGCAAGTGTATCGAGCTGGCGAGGGACCTGCACAAGATAATGCGCGTGGAGACGCTGGCGCCCAAGCTCCTGGAAACGATAAGGCTCAAGTAAACTTCATCTTCGGCACGCAGAAAATCAGCGCGTACAGGGCGTCGCAGACGACATGGAACAGCACGCCGATGAACAGCGGGTAGTAAATGAAGTAAGCAAGCGCGCAGAAGAGCGGGTTGTGGAAAGGCATGAGGAACCACATCTTGAGGCCCTTGGCGCCGTGGCTCTTGCCGAGCTCGCGGCAGTGGCACCAGACCTTCTTGGGGCTCGCTGTCCTGAGCCTCAGGCCGAACACTATCATGTGGTCCGCGTCGATGAGGACGGACGCAGCGAGCGCGAAAGCAGCCCCGAACGGCGTGAGAACGCCGAGAAAGCGCAGCGGCAGGAAGAACGCCAATCCGAGCAGCAAATGCCAGTGCGGCAACATATCATCACAAATGGTGGGCGGGAGGAGATTTGAACTCCTGACCTCTACGTTATCAGCGTAGCGCTGCTGACCAGGCTGAGCTACCCGCCCGCTAAACGAGAATATGGACGCGACATTTATATAAGTTGGTGGACCGGGTGGGATTCGAACCCACGAACTCTTGCTTGCGAAGCAAGCGTCATTCCACTAGACCACCGGCCCGTTAATCCCTATATATTGGGGCTAGTATTAATTTTTATACATGAAACACGGGGGCATCGCCGCGGCAATAGCGGCCATAGTGCTGGCAGCGGCGTTCCTGATGATATTGAACAAGCCGAGCGAGACGATTTCTGTGGCCATAGGCGGCAAGGCGAGCATAGCTGCAGAGGTGGCCTATACCAGCGAGGAAAGGGAAAGGGGCCTCATGCACAGGAGCGGGCTGCCGGAAGGCAGCGGAATGATATTCATCTTCGACAAGGAGGGCTCGTATAATTTCTGGATGAAGAACATGAGGTTCCCGATAGACATAATATGGGTGAACCAGCATTGCTCCGTCGTCTTCCTGACAAATGGCGCGCCGCCGTGCGCCGCAGAGCCCTGCAAATTGTACTCCGCGGACGAGCCGGTAAAGTACGTGATAGAGGTGCCTGCTGGCTATGCCGGCAGGCACGGCATAAGCGCCGGGGACGAGGCAGCCTTCGCTTGGAATGGCTTCAGGTGTCCGGAATGAGGATAGCAGCAGTCGCAGACATAGACTTCGGCGGCTCGATGGAGCTGTTCAGCAAGGAGCTGCAAAAGGCAAAGGAGCCTGACCTGCTTCTGTTAGCCGGGGACATGTGCGACTTCGGGCAGTACGGCCAGTACAAGGAGATACTTGCGAAGATAAGGAAAGCCGGCTGGAAATGCCCGATATACGCCTGCTTCGGGAACAAGGAGTTCGAGCAGGACCATGCGAAGCTGAAGAAGCGCTACCCGGAAATAATCTTCCTGGACGACGAGAAGTCCGAGTTCACGGCGGCGGGAACAAAGGTCGGCATAGTAGGCAGCAAAGGGTGCCTGGACGCGCCGACATTCTGGCAATCCCGCAACGTGATCGGCATAAGGGACGAATACAGCAGGCGTCTGGCGCTGCTGGAAAAGCTGATGAAAAGCCTGAAGGGCGAGGTGAAGATACTGCTCACGCACTATGCGCCGACCTACAGGACCTTGGAAGGAGAGGACGCAAGGATATGGAAGGTGCTCGGCACGAGCAAGCTCGAGGAGCCGATGGAAGAGGCCGGCATAACTCTGGCGGTTCACGGGCACGCGCATTACGGCTCGCCGCTCGGCTTTGTAGGAAGGATACCCGTGTTCAACGTGGCGCTTCCGGTGAACAGAAAGATAGTAGTCGTGGACACCGACAGGCTTCCGAAGCCGGCGAAGGGCTAAAGGTTTAAATTCTCTTTTGCCAACTATTGGCTATGGAAATGCCAGCGAGATACGACCCGAAGGAAGCCGAGCCCAGGCTGCAGAAATGGTGGGAGAAGGAGGGGCTGTACAAGTACGACCCGAAAAGCAAGAAGCCCGCCTACACGATAGACACGCCGCCTCCCACGGTGTCAGGATTCATACACGTGGGGCACGTGCTCGGCTACACGACGGCCGAATTCGTCGCCAGGTTCTGGAGGATGAACGGCCATAACGTATTCTATCCCATGGGGTTCGACGACAACGGCCTGGCGAGCGAGAGATATGTGGAGAAGAAAAGGGGGATAAGGGCAAGCGAGCTCCAGCGCGACAAGTTCGTCAATATATGCCTGGAGGAGACGGCCAAGGGAGGCCGGGAATTCAGGAACGTCTGGGAAAGGCTGGGGATATCGGTCGACTGGAGCCTGCTCTATAGCACCATAAACCCGCTATGCCAGAGGATATCTCAGCGGTCGTTCCTGGACCTTTACAAGAAAGGAAGGGTATACCAGCAGGAAGGCCCGACAGTATGGTGCCCGGCATGCCAGACGGCCATAGCCCAGGCGGAGCTTGAGGACGCCAGAAGGACAACGAAGCTCACGACGATATCGTTCATGCTCAAGGACGGAAAGAAAATACAGATAGCGACAACGAGACCGGAGTTCCTTCCGGCCTGCGTCGCGATATTCGTCCATCCGGAAGACAAGCGCTACAAGGGCCTCGTTGGAAAGAAGGCGATAGTACCGCTTTTCGGGCAGGAGGTGGCGATAGCGACGGACGAGAAGGTCGACCCGGAGTTCGGGACGGGCATAGTGATGGTCTGCACTTTCGGGGACCGCACCGACGTGGAGTGGTGGCAGAAGCACAAGCTCCCGCTCAAGATAATACTCGACAAGAGCGGAAGGCTCACCGTCAAAGGCTACGAAGGAATGAGGCCGGAGGAGGCGCGGACTGCGGTCCTTGAGCAGCTGAAAAAGGAAGGGCTCGTGACCGAGCAAAAGGACCTTGAACAGACAGTGAACGTGCATGAGCGCTGCGGAACGCCGGTCGAGTTCTACGTTTCGCAGCAGTGGTACATCAGGGTCACAGACATGAAAGAGAAATGGCTGGAGCTGGGCGAGCAGATAAGATGGCATCCGGAGCACATGAAGGTCAGATACAGGCAATGGGTCGAGGGGCTCAATACTGACTGGTGCATATCCAGGCAGAGGTACTACGGGATACCTTTCCCTGTCTGGCACTGCAAGAAATGCGGGGCCGCGATTCTTGCGGACGAGAAGGAGCTGCCGATCGACCCGACTCTCGTGAAACGCAAGTGCCGCTGCGGAGCTGAAGCCGAGCCGGACAGGAACGTGATGGACACCTGGGCAACTTCGTCGCTCACGCCGCAGATAAACGCAAGATGGGGGGAGAAGGACGAGCGCCTGCGGCTGCCGCTTTCGCTGAGGCCGCAGGGCTACGAGATAATCAGGACATGGGCCTTCTACACGATTGTCAAGGCCTGGCTGCACAGCCAGAGCCTGCCGTGGAAGGACGTGATGATCAACGGGATGGGGCTGGATCCCAAAGGCAGGGCCATGCACAAGTCAAAGGGAAACGTGATCGACCCCCTGCCGCTGATAGGCAAGTACTGCGCGGACGCCCTGCGCTACTGGGCAGCGTCGGCGACGCTAGGGAACGACATGCCCTACCAGGAGAAGGACGTGGCCACCGGCCAGAAGCTCATAACGAAGCTGTGGAACGCTTCGCGCTTCGCAAGCATGCACATCAAGGGCAGGCCGAAAAAGCCGAAGGAGCTCAGGCCCATGGACAAGTGGCTGCTCGGCAAGCTTTCCGCGGTAATAACCGAGTCCACCGAAGCGATGAAGTGCTATAACTATGCCCGCGCGAAGGCGGCGGCGGACGTGTTCTTCTGGCACACGTTCTGCGACAACTACCTGGAGTTCGTGAAGCACAGGATTTACGACAAGCAGGACGAATCGGCGAGCTACACGCTCTACGTCGCGCTCCTGTCGATGATAAAGATGCTCGCACCCTTCGTGCCGCACGTCACCGAGGAAATATACCGGCATCTGTTCAAAGAGCACGAGGGTGACAAATCAGTTCACGTTTCTGCCTGGCCGACGGCAGATTGGGAGTTCCCGACGGAGGAAGGCGACAAGGCGGCAGCGGCGATAGCGGCCATAAGGCAGTGGAAGCACGACCAGAAGCTGCCGCTGAACGCGGAGCTGAAGAAGGTGACCCTGGCGGAAGGCAGCGTCGCGAAGGAGTTTTTGGACGATGTCCGCGGCGCCATGAAGGTGAAGGAAGTCGCTTTCGGCAGGGAGTTCTCCGCTCAAGCATAGGATAGATTTATATACTACTTAACAGTAATAATTATTATGGCACGTGCCGCAGAATCCGACCTCATTATGGACATAGCAGCCTACAGGAGGCTGTTCGAGAAGCAGGCAAAGGAGAGGAAGAAGGACAAGAGGGCAGTGGGGCCCTACGACAAGTATATCAGCGCATACCAGTGACTGAATTCTTTTAAATACCCCGGACGCGATAAAAGTCCTATGCCGAACGGAAAGCAGTTCTGACGCAATTCTTCCAGCGTGAGCTCTATGACAGAAGACAACATAAAAAAGCTGAGAAAACTCATCGAGGAGCTCCAGGGCTTCCGCGGCAGGCATACGGAGCTAGTCTCAGTCTATGTTCCGGCGGGCTACAGGCTCGTCGAAGTTATAAACCAGCTGAAGCAGGAGCAGGGCACTGCCGAGAACATAAAGAGCAAGACCACGCGCAAGAACGTCGTGGACGCCCTGGAAAGGGCGGTGCAGTACATGAAGACCTTCAAGGACACGCCGAAGAACGGGCTCGTGGTGTTCAGCGGGAACGTGTCGGAGCACGAAGGCGTCAGTGACATAAGGGTCTGGGGCATAGAGCCGCCTGAACCCTTGAAAGTGAAGATGTACTGGTGCGGCCAGACCTTCAGGCTCGAGCCGCTGCTGGACATGGTCAAGGAGAAGGAGGTGTACGGGCTCGTCGTCATGGACATAGGCGAGGCCACTATAGGCATCCTCAGGGGCAAGACGATACAGGTCCTCAGGCACATGGACTCGATAGTCCCGGGAAAGACATCCAAGGGAGGCCAGTCCGCACAGAGGTACGAGCGCGTGCGCGAGGGCCTGATAAACGACTTTTTCAAGATGGTCGCGGAAGCCGTAAAGGCCATGAACAGCGACGAGGTCAAGGGAATAATCATAGGAGGCCCTGGACCCGGGAAGGAGGACTTCATGCGCGGCGAATACCTGCAGACCGCGATCAAGAACAAGGTGCTCGGGATAAGGAGCACGGGATATGCCGACGAGTCGGGGCTGCACGAGCTGCTTGAAAGGAGCAGGGACCTGCTGGCAGAGGCGGCGTTCACGAAGGAGAAGGATCTGCTCAAGAAATTCTTCGAGCAGCTGCAGAAGGACACGGGCCTGGTGACCTACGGGCTGAACTTCGTGCTCAAGGCGCTGGAAGCGGGCGCCGTCAGCGTATTGCTGATAAGCGAGGGGCTGGACATCATAGAGGCGGAGCTGCTGTGCAGCTGCGGCAATTCGTACAAGAAGTTCATAAAGAGGGAGAAACTTGCGAGCGAGAGGTGCCCCAAGTGCGGAGGGCCTGTCGGCATCGTGGGCGAAAGGGGCATCGAAGAGGCGATGGAGGAGATGGCTAAGGCATCCGGCGCAAAAATAGAGATGATATCCAAAGAGACCAAGGAGGGCGAGCAGCTGGCAGCCATAGGCGGGATAGCGGCCTTCCTCAGGTACCGCCTGGAATAAACCCCTTACGGCGTAACCAATCCTTTGTCAAGTTTATATACCACTTCTAAGTAATAATAATTAGGTGAAAGCAATGTGCGACTGGAGCAAACTCGACAAGGAAGAGGACTACATGAAGGAAGAGCCGAAGAAGACGGCCTATAGCGGCTCATGCTTCGAGTGCTGAAGCAATCAGCTTATGAGCTCAACATCGTCCGCCGCATGCTGAAGGCTTGCGGCGAGGCCCGGCTTCGCGCCTATGAGAACGACCTTCTTTCCGCGTTCCTTCGCCTTCTGAATGAGGGCGAGGAAATCGGCGTCCCTCGTCGCAAGCGCGATTATCTCTATCTCAGGGTTGTTTATGGCCTCCATCGCGTGCACGCAGACCGTGACGTCCACGTCGGTCTTCTGCTCGGCGTCGCCCAAAGCTATTATCGACTCAAGGCCCTCGTTCGCCACGGCCTCTATCAGCTTCTCGCTGGCGAACTGATTCAGGAACACTTTGCCCACTACGATGCGTCCGTGCTTTTCCACGCGCTTTCTGAGGTCGCGCAAATCGATGTTGAATTCCTTCCTTATCATGTTCGGGCCGTCAACAAAAAGGGCGACAGAAGGCCTTTCCTTGGCGAGAATGCCCAAACCCCTCTTAACAGCGCTCAAAACCGTCATAATCCTAAACTGGATTCTTAAGTATTTAACCTTTAATACTGAGGCCGAAGAAGCGCACCGCATTTTCTCCGCATGCCTTCCAGATTTCCCCGAAGGGCAGGCCCTTTATCTCCGCGACCTTTTCGGCGACCATCCTTATCGAGGTCGGCTCGTTGCGCGCCTTCGGGTCGATTTTCCAGGCTTCGCCCTCCCTTTTCAGACTCAGCCATGGGGCGTCCGTCTCCAGGAGCAGCCGCTCCAAAGGCGTATCGCGGACCACCTTCCTGTAGCCCTTGCTGGTGAAGACGATGGTGTTGACGCCCACATAATAGCCGGCCGCGAGCACGCGCTTCATCAGCCCCTCCTGGTGGCCGCCCCACATGTGCAAGTACGCCTTTGCCGGGCCGTGGCGTTCGAGGATGTCCAGCACATCTTGGTGCGAAGCGCGCGAATGTATGACAACGGGCAGGTCCAACTCCTTGGCGAGCCCGAGCATCTCCGCGAAGAGCCGTCTGGACGCTTCCTGCTGGCCTGGCTCCTTTACCCAGTCATAGTCAAGGCCTATCTCGCCTATGCCCACCAGCCTAGCCTTATTGGCTATTATCTTTTTGATGTATTCGGCTTTCGCCTCGGCAGAAACGTCCTTCATGAACTCGGGATGGAATCCGGCGGTAATGAAGACGAAACCGCTGTGCTTCTCGGCAATCGCAAGGGCCTTGTCGAAGTCCCAGGGCCGAGAACACGAGGATACGACGGCCTTCAGCTCCTTCCTGCAGCGCCCGACGACGGAATCCCTGTCGTCGTCATAGGACCTCCATTCAAGATGGCAGTGGCTGTCTATCATCTTGTCTTTCTCCACTTGTGTGCGCCCTTCTTGCTCTTGAACCTGCGGCTGTACTTCCTCTGCGCCCTCCTGCACCCGAAAATCCTCTTTGACATGAGTTCACCTTACTTTTATATGGCAGCGGCAAATAAATATCATGCGCATACTGCTTGACACCAATTTTTTGGTGTTCGCGGCGAAGAAAAAAGTGAGGATATTCTCCGAACTGGAGGGCGAACTGTACACGATCGACCTGGTCGAACGCGAACTGGCGAAACTTGCCGGGGGCAACGGAAAAGACGCGGCCGCGGCCAGAATAGCGCTCAAGCTCCTCAAAGCCGAGGGCATAAGGGCCCTGAAGGCCGAGAAGGAGGAGGCGGACGATGAGCTCGCGAGAAGGGCGAAGGCCGGATTCGCCGTGGCGACGCAGGACAGGGCGCTCAGGGAAAGGATCAAAAAGTCCGGCGGCAAGGTCATATTCATCAGGCAGGGCAGGCATGCCGTGCAAGGATAAAGGTTTTAAATATCACACATCACTATTGTGATATGAGCTGATGCCATGTACGAACTTTGCACGATAGAGGACGTGGTCGCGGTCCACCCGACAAAATTCTCGCTCCAGCTGGAGGAGGCGGTGAAGGACAGCATACAGCAGAAATACGAGGGCAAGATAGACAACGACATAGGAGTCGCGCTCTCGGTGGTCGATGTGAAGAGCGTGGGCGACGGAAAAGTGCTGCCGGGCGACCCGTCGGTGCATTATCCTGTGAATTTCACGCTGCTCACATGGATGCCGAAGGAGCACGAGATAGTCGAGGGCGAGGTGGTGGACGTCACGGAATGGGGGGCATTTGTCAGGGTCGGACCGCTGGACGGGCTCGTTCACATATCCCAGGTGATGGACGATTATGTCTCCTATGACGAGAAGAACGGCCAGTTGGCCGGCAAGACGAGCAGGAGGATACTGAAAGTGGGGGACAAAGTGAGGGCAAGGATAATCTCCATAAGCCTGAAGGAGCAAAGCAAGGTCGGCCTTACCATGAGGCAGCCGTTCCTCGGGAGCGTGAAATGGCTGGAGGAGAGGGCCAAGGAGAAGGCCAAGGAAGAGGCGGCGCAGGCCAAGGAGGAGAAAAAGGAAAAGAAAGAGAAAAAGTAATGCCTATGCTTTACATGCGGTGATTAGATGGTAACAAGGGCGTGCAAGACATGCAGGAGGCTGGTCAAGGGCAACATGTGCCCTGTCTGCAAGACCAGCGAGCTGACAAGGAACTGGAAGGGCG
>JAWABM010000015.1:13429-13709 GCA_038999215.1 Candidatus Aenigmatarchaeota archaeon
TAATAGTCATGGATCCGGCGAACTCGGAGATAGCGAAGGAAGCCGGCATAACCAGCCCGGGCAAGTTCGCAATAAGGGTCAAATAAAAACCTTTTCGCTTCTGAAGCGCAATAAACAAGATATTTATAACATTATTACCTAGTAGAAGATGTAAAGTTCGGCAATTGTTAAGCAAAAGGTGGCTGTGTTGGCGTTCACAAGGGCAAACAGAGGCAATTCTGAAGATTTACCTGATTTTGAAAAGAACATCGTGAAAATAATCAGCAGGCGAGGCAAGTCA
>JAWABM010000016.1:0-12058 GCA_038999215.1 Candidatus Aenigmatarchaeota archaeon
GTAGTTAGCCAAGCGCTCTGCACAAAGCAGGAACTCCTGAGGGTTCTTTATCTCCTCCAGCATGCCGGCATAAAGCACTATCTTCTTTCCTGCAGGCAGGCCCAGCTTTTCTCTCAACAAAGCCTTGCCAGCAGACCTGATTTCCTCCGGGAGCTCCATCCCGTTCGGCACAACCCTTATTTTGCTCTCGTCTATTCCGGTATCCCTTGCCAGATCAGCGAGCGCATTGCTGACGCATATGAGCACATCGGAAGAATTGACGACCCTTGAGAACAGGAATTTGCCGAAGGGCTTTTTGGCCCATTTCTCGAGGTCAGAGCCGTGCGAAGTTATGACTACAGGGGCATCAGTGAATTTTTTAGAAATCACTGCCGCAGTCCCTGCGGGATGAATCGGATGGGCATGAACGACATCAATCCTGCGCTTCAGCTTGCGGAGGGCAAGCATCGCTCCGATAAAATATGACAAACCGCGGAGAAAAAAGAGGTTTATAACTGGCACTTCAATTATCTCCATGCCTTCTTCCTTCCTGCCGAGCCTGCCGTAAGTTATCAGCGTCACGTCGTGCCCTCTCCTTCTCAGGCCCTCCGCAAGCGCCTTCGCATGCGTGGCAATCCCGCCCTTGTGCGGCGGATAACGCGAAAGCAGGCATACCTTCATCTTGCCCATTTCAGACACCACAACCCTATCGCGAAAAACAGGAACGCCAGATAATACTGGACTATTCCCGTATCTACCCATACCAGCAGTATTGAAAGGTTTATCGCATAAAGCCCGAGGAAGAAGCTGTTCCTCGTGGCCCTATATATCCTGTGCGGCAACTCGCAGAAAAATCCGACAATGATTGACCCTAATATTACGCCTATAATTCCGAACTCGAGATAGAACGGTCCCACGAACGTCGACGAGTGCGACCTTGCGGCATTTATCACCATCTCTGAAGCTATCGCGCCTATGGGAGCTATGGGATAGCCGAAGAACTGCAGCAGGAAGGACTCGAGCCAGACCCTGCCGTATGTCAGGCCGAAAAGGCCGACGTTCTTTACCATGACCGAAAGCACGTAGAGCCCGAAGCCCGTCCTTGCGAACGACAACTCCTCCACTCCCAATACGCTGCCGCCGAATATCGTCAGCAGGCACTTTATCGCAAGCAGGCCAACGATGCAGACCGCAAGAACCGATGCCAGAAACCCGGTGCCTCTCCCCCTGTTCTGCAGATAAAAGAAGAACACCAGAGGGATGACGAAGATGACCAGGTCGGTTCTGAAGCCGGAAAACACCGACAGCAGGACTGAAAGCGCTGCGAACGGCAGGAAGACCTTCCTTTCCTTGTTCTTGATTGCGGTCATCGTCATCCCCATGACATAGAATATCATGGAGACGGACCAGAGGGGATTGTGATAGTACGCCCTTGCAACGGGCGTGAAGAGCGGTATCCCGATCTGCATGTAGTTCAGCAGCAGCCCCAATATGCCGAGCACGAAGATGCCTGCCCAGAAATCGTAGTTCGGCGCATGGAACGGCAATTTCTTTTCCATCTTCCAGAGCCTTCCACCATATCCTACCGCAACCGCAGAAACCATCAGGAGCGCTACGCCGAAGGACCACTCCAGCGGAAAAAGTATCGGCACGTTGGAAAGCGCGCCCGTGAATATGTAAAAACCGAATATTATCAGAAGCATCCTGGATGCGCTGAATTTCTCAGGGCCGATGTAATCCGCTAATTTTTCAAGAATCGCCGAACGGACAGCGAACCTCTTCTGAGGTGCATACTGCCTTTCCCTCTCGCAAAGGCTGCCTACCACAAGGTTTGCTGTCGCGCCCAATCTGCTTATCCAGCTGTAAAGTTTCCTTTCCAAGGACTCTATCATTTAAGCACCAGGCACTTTTGCGACAGCGTTCTGCTGCCGATGACCCTGTACCCGAAGTCAGAAAGCGCGCTTTCAACGACGTCCGCGGAGAACCCGTGTGCGAAGGAGAACTCCAGCATGGCATGCATGCCATCGGCAGCACAGCTGACCTCTCCACCGAAGGAATCCCAAAGCTTTTTGGAAACGTAGCTGCAGACAACGCTGTCTGCATCCTTGTCCAAATCCAGATATAGCGTCTCTGTGGTGAAATCTGCGCCCTCGCAGCCTGCTTCAGCGAAGCGGTAAACGTCCGTAGGTTTCAGCGTTATTATGCTCGAAGTTATGTACGGGGTCTGCGGAGCCAGGCCTTCTGCAAGCGGGTTCTTCTCGTCCTTCTGGAAGATCGTCTGCACGCGAGCGCCGTCCCACACGTATATCCTCGTGGCGGTTGCATCGATGACAGGGCCCTTGACTGATTTCAGGCCGAAGTCCGAGCCTATGCCTGATATCTCGGCGTCCGCGCCATACCCCTTTCCTATCAGGGTCTTGTATGTCATTGAGGCGCCGAAGAGGTCGTTGCCCTTTGTCTGGAAATACCTGGGCTCATTCAGCGAAAAATACACGAAGGTCACTATCAGGAGCACTATCAGGATATCCGTAACTGTTATCTTCATCTTCATATCACTCCCCTTAATTCAACGGAAGCATAATATTTATACCCTATTGCCCGAGCAACACGAGCAGCAGCTTGTCCACAGCCAGGTCGAGGTCGGTGTACGTCCTGCCTTCCTCGCTGAGATCCGGCCCCTCAACAATCACGGTGTTGTTGACCAAAGTTACCTGCGTTTTGGTCGCTCCGGCGCCGGGCCCTTTCATGAATATCACAGGCTCCTTTGCAGTCGCGTTCGCGAATACCTCTGCGCTGCTGTTGGCAGGCAGCGATTCTATGGGAAGAGATTCGCCGAACATCACGACATAAATAGTGCCCAGCTTGTAAGCAATCTCAAAACCGTCCACAGCGTAGTAGGAGTTTTCCGTGTCATTCGAGATGAAGGCTATCCTCACCTTCTCCACGTCGGCTCCGAGCAGGACCTTCTTTATTTCGAGCTCCGAGGGGTATACGGGCACTTTCGCAGCCTCGTTAAGGTTCGCCCTGAACTCCACGTCCTTCTCTCCTATCTTCAATTTGTAAGGGTTTTGCGTCACGCAACCGGACGAAATGACAACTGCTACCAGAAGTAGTGCGATGAAGCGATAAGAATGAAAAAAAGGGAAAAAGGGGAATCGGCTCATAAGCCTTACCCCATTTCCAATCTCTTACGCGAGAGCCGTTATGCCCGTCGAGGTCAAGCTCGTTATCTTGACCTTCGTGTCGGTCTTTCCAGCCAGCAAGCCCTGCTGTACCGCGTCGGTTCCCATCCTTGTCTCAGTCCTTGTGGTTCCGGCTATCACAACCGCTGTCTTGCCTGTTGTGAAGGCGTCCTTCACGACTGCGACAACTGCGAACTTTTCGGTCGGCCATGTCTTGCAGCTGTACGGGAACTTTCCTGCTGTCGCGAGCTCCTCAACGAGGCTGTTTGCGCAAGGCCCTCCGACCAATATGAGGTCCTTTGCTGTCTTGCTCACTTCGGTGTCTAGCTTCGCAACGCTGGACGTTATGGGTATCGCTTCCTTGTAGGTCGTTCCGCCTGTCGTGGCGGTCGCGCCCACAGGACCCACTGTTATTGTTCCCTTGACCTGCTCGGACGGCACGTCGATATAGACCCTGTCGTTCTCGGCGTTCGATTTCGGACTCCTTATTATCGCTCCTGTGTTCGTCAGGACGTCCTCTTCCCTTGTGCCGAGCTCATATGTGCCGTACACAAAGTCGGTTGCATCCGCCGTAGCCGCGGTCGCTCCGAGACCGGTGAACGTTCCGCTAGATTCCTTCACTGTTATGTTTATGCTCTTAGCGGTCGGCGAGGTCTGCGTCTCTGTCAGCAACAGCTGGTTCGTAGTGTTGTACCACTTCATGTCATATGTCGTGTCCTGGTAGGTCAGGTCCGCGAAATTGTCCCCGTCCGTTCCTGTCGCTCCGGCGTACTGCACCCTGTTGTTCGAGTCCACATAGTACACGTAGACATTTCCTGTCGACAGTGTGCTGTTGGACAGCAGGTATATGGTCTTTGTGTAGTCGTTCACGCTTCCTGTGTTCACATAGAACGCGTCCGTCGTGTCGGCTGTGGACAGCTTCAGGACTGTTGCCGAAGAGCTGCCTCCTCCGTATGACAGGTCCACTCCGGTCGTGTATTCTATCTTATACCTCGCATATGTTACAGGCGATATCTTGTCGAAGCTGATCTGCGCATAGTCGTTCGGGAACTTGAACACCGTACCAACCATCGGTGGATTGTCCGCATAGTTGTCCAGGTTCTTCACGAACTTCACGCTTATCTTGTGCTTCGCGTTGCCCGATGTCAATCCTGTGAGATCCCACTTCCAGTTCGGGTCGTTCTTGTCCTCGCCTATGTACGGATCGTCGTTCTGATAGGTCTTTGTTATGTCCGAGCCAAGCTGCAGGATTACCACGCTGTTCTCGGGTGTCTGAGACTGGTAAAGGATGCTCTTCACCTTCACCTTCAGCCCGTTTATCGTGGATTCCGTCGTGGTCGCTATGTCCGACACTCCGTCGACCGAAACGTCGACCGAATCCGAGCCTATTGTGTTGACCGTCACGGTCTTTCCGTCAACAGTCGCGGATTCTCCCTGCTTGAACCTCTTCTCTTCGGCTATTGTCGCCGTGAACTGGTTCGTTCCGACCGATGTTATTTTCAGGTCCTTTCCAAGCACTTTTATGGTCAGCGGATAGGTAGACGATATCTTCGTCGTGTTTATGTTCTCGTCGAAGGTAAAGTTGTACCTTACCCCACCATTGGCTATCTGCAGGAACGGCTTATCCTTGAACTCCTTGTCCACACCAGACGTACCAGTCACTTTTATCATCTGGTCTCCACTGTTGGCTATGATGATCTGTTCCTGGAAGTCATACTGGTCCGATCCGTCAGCGTTTGTCCAGCTGACCGAGCTGTCCGTGAGCACGCTCGGTATGGACGAATGCTTTATCACTTCCTTCAGGTTCCCGGAGCTCGTTACATTAACTCCGAAAACGATGTCCTGCGATTCCACACCGGAAACTGCTCCGCCAACAGCCGTCTTTGTCTGGCCCGCTTCGGCCGCCAGCCTCACTCCGACATCGATGGCACCCACAACGTCCGCAGACGCTGCGTTCGCACCGACAACGATCGTCGGGAATGACACTGTGCTGTCGCTTACGCTGACCAGCTTGGTTATCTCTCCCACGTTGTTCTGCGCCAGGGCCGCTCCAGCCATCGTCATGCCAGCGACGAGTGCTGTTCCAGCCATAGCCGCAATTTTCCTGAATTGCATTGTTTCTTACCTCCTATGTCTGTATTTTGTTTCGATTTTCTTTGCGCGGTGTATGCGCTTACTTTTGGCGCCAATTTTTAGCGCACAAACCAAACGGTTTGCGTTTGGATCGCGCCAAAAAGGATTACGTATTGTTCTTTCTCTCTTCGGCGCCACATTTTTTCTAGGATATCTATGTATCAGGGGGGATATAAAAATACCAAGAAACTGTTTCTATATGACCTAAAAAAGCTCTACTAATACATCAGAAATGCCTAATATTCATAATTAGCGCTTCTGATTGTTTCCAGAGCCTTTTTGTTCCTTATTTTCGATATTGCGGCTCAAAAACACCTTATTTTTTCTTCCAAGACGCTCGGTTTTCACAATCCCCCTTTCCTCAAGGCTTTTCAGCAGTTTCGAGACTTTCGCCTTCGAGTAGCCGGATTCCTCGACCAGGGTCTTCTGATTGGTAAAGCCCTTCGAGCTCATCAGCTTCTCGACTATCATCTTCTCATCCTTCTTCAAAACAGGAATAAACATTTTCACTCCTATTTTCTGCCTGTAAATGTAGAAAGTGAAAGCAAGCAGACCTGCAATCACGACCAATGGCACCGCCAAAAACAAGAGTGGAAGCTCGCTGTTTGTCGCGCCTTTGATGCTCTCGTAAGTCGTTGATACATAAAGACCGTTGCCTGGGCCGACGTCATGCGTGCTCCATATTACTATCATTCTCCTGCCGTCGCTCGCATAAAGGCAATTGGAAGGAAGGCATGGCGCAAGATTGCTGTTCTGCTGGACCAGCACGCAGCCTTCCGGAAGATTGACCTTTATGTACAGGGTATTGGCAACCACAGGCGTCCTGTAGTCAGATGAAAAAACCATTTTGCCATTGGATATTTTTATCAGGGAATTTGCCTTGTATCTTATTTCCATCTTGCCAGATTGCAATTTGGTAAGATCGCAGGATATCTTCGAGATGGGGCCGTTTTCTATTCTGCAATTCATCTGCTTACCGTCTGCAAGAACAGAGACGTTGGTTATGTCAGAAAAGATGTTATATTCCAAATAATCGGTTGGGCCCACAAAATTTATATTGACAACATGATCGACCGTCCCGTCCTCCTTGACATCGGCTATTATGCCGAGATAATCTATCTGAACCGCCAGCGCTGGCTGGACCGCCAAGGCAAAGATGACCAACGAGCTCAGCAGCAGTTTTTTCATTCTTACCACTTTTCACGGCTTGCCGTGAACAACCACTACGCCTCCGACTCCTGCGGCAGCGAACCTGTGTATCATTTCAGCGACGGAGTTGAGTATCGACTGCGCCTCGCCTATGTCGGTCGTAAGCTTCTTCGGCTCGAGTATCTCTATCGAGGAAGGCCCGAACTCTATGACGAACCCGACAAGGTCCTCGAATTTCTTCGATACCGCCTCCAGCTGCACGACCTGGGACCAACCCTCCTTCACGCCAGGGATGGGATTCTCCACCTTGCTGGCCTCCGAAGAATCCTTCCTGTATATCCTCACCCTCTTGTCCTCTTCCATTTTCTTCAGCAGGCTCTCGAGCGACTTCTTCGTGACGTCCTCGCTTATGGCCAGGGCTTCGAAAGCCAGCCAGACCCTTATCCATCCGTCCCTGACCATGTCCTTTGCTTCGGATTCCGTAATCAAGCGCGTTCACCTTTTATTAGGTTGAATCGGAAACTATTAAAACTTTGTCATTTGTTAGATGGAAACTGTTTCCGCAGCGACCACTTCATGCCGGCCAAAGGTATCTTCTGGCCACAGCCGCATTTGCCAGCCTTCAGGCCGATGCTCACTAGGCTGGAACCGAACCTTTCTATAACCACGCGCCCGCAGGAAGGGCACATGGTCGATTCGTGAACGTTTCCTGGAACGTTTCCGAGGTAAACGTAATTCAGGCCCTCTTTTTTTGCGGCTTCATAAGCCTTATCGAGCATACTGACATCGGTCCTGCCGGTGCAGACCTTGTAGGATGGGAAAAACTGGATGAAATGCAGAGGCACGTCCGGACCGAGGTTATCAGCAATCCATCTGCAGACCTTACTCGTTCTTTTGATATCCGATTCCGGCATTATCAAATCCGTAACCTCAAAAAACACCCCATTCTCCTTGTAGGCCATCATAGCATCATATATCGGCTGAACATCCGGCACCATCGACTGCTTCCTGTAAAAATCCGGATCAAGCGAGGATTTCAGGTCTATCACGGCGGCATCAAGGAACGACGAGGCCTTCCTTATGGCCTCAGGCGTAGTGTAGCCGTTTGTGACGAAGATATTATACAGCCCTTTCTTTTTCGCAAGCAATGCCGTGTCCTGCGCATATTCGAAGAATATGGTTGGCTCGGTGTAGGTATAAGCCATGCCATGCAGGCCGTTCTCCAGGGCGACAGCGACCAGCTTCTCCGGCGGGGCGTCCTCGCCCCTTATTCCCTCCCATTCCTGCGAGATGGCATAATTGCAGCAGAAGCTGCAGCGGAAGTTGCAGCCGACTGTCGAAACTGAGAGGTTCAGCGACCCCGGCGCGAAATGGAAGAGCGGCTTCTTCTCTATCGGATCGATGCCTATCGAGGAGGCCTTGCCGTAAACGAGCGAATAAAGCCTCCCCCCTTTGTTCTGGCGCACCCTGCAAACGCCGACGCCGCCTTCCGGTATCAAGCAGCGCCTGCAGCACAGGCCGCAGCGCACCGCCCCCGCCTCGGACTTCCAGAACAGGGCCTCTTTCATAAAGATTATATACCTTCCGAGGTTTAAGTTATTCTTATGCCTCGGTGGCTCAGCCGGTAGAGCGGCCGCCTCGTAATCAGAACCCGGACGGTTCCGATACCTCCGGACTGACGCGCGAGCGGCAGGTCGGGAGTTCAAATCTCCCCCGGGGCTCCATCAAACCTTCTTTGGAAAAGAAGCCTTACCAAGAAACATCAAACTTTTAAAACCTAGCATGCATTACTTCCTTTGATTGGTATGGCAGAGTGGATGGCATTCGTAAAGAAAGAGAACGTGAAAAAGGCGGAGAACGCCCTGAGGACGGATTTTGACGTGGCCGCGAAGCAGTCCATAACCGTTAAGGATGCTCGATCGCTCGGCATGAAGGAAGAAGGCAGCTTCTTCTACATCTCTGGCACAGAGGAAGGGATAAAGAGGTGCCAAGAGCTGATCAAGGGAATGACGGCACAGATTGACCAGAAGCATCTTGACAAAGCCAGGGAGGAGATAAAGAAGGAGGAGGAAGCGGCTGCCGAGGGGATGGGCGGAATATTCGGCTAAGGAATGAGATCATAAATCTCTATGCCTTCCAGGACCAGCTCGTCCAGCACCGTCAGTACATATTTGCTACCGTAATATATCCTGAACTCTTTGGCGGACTTGCCGTGCTGCTTAAGCATTGCCCTGAATCGGCGGTCGTCATAGACCACCTGGTCAATCGGTGGCTTGGCCACAGGAACCGAGCTTGGCTCATCGCATACCACGCAGATATCTATATCTTTGCCATCGGGATTGCCATAGCAGAAAACTGCCCTCAGGCCGCCCTTGTTCGCGCTTATCAGCTTCCTTATGCGCCCCATCGCTTCCGCATCGCACGGCATAGAGGAATATTTGCGGCAAAAAGGATTTAATTGGTGCGCCTGGCGGGATTCGAACCCGCGTCGTAAGCTTGGGAAGCTCAAATCCTGCCACTAGACTACAGGCGCTTCAGCTCCCTAAGGGCATCGGATGCTATCCATCTGGCTGCCTTAGAGTCAATATCCATGATTTCTTCGGAAACTTTTATAGCTTCCTTCCTCAGCCTCATGTTGCGCTTTCCTATCTGGCGTAGGGCCCAGTTCACGGCCTTCCTGACAAAATTGCGCTCATCTGTTGAGCATTTCTTTATCAACGGGAAGAATCTGCGGAACTTCTCGTCGCCGGCCTTCTTGTCATGAACTGCGAGGCAAGCCATCATGGCGAATCCTGCCCTGCGCACGAACTCGTCCTTGCTGGCCGCCCACTCGAAGGGCTTCTTCCAAGCGAACTTCGTCTTGCCCCAGAGGCTGCTGCAGCATTGGTCGCAGACGTCCCATGAATAGAAACTCTTTGTCCATTCGTCCATCTGGCGCTCAGTCACCTTTTCTGGCTCATCTATGAAGCAGGCAAGGAGCTTGAGCTCATGCACGTTCCTCTTCCACAGCCTTTGCGCGAGCTCGTGGTCTTTCCCTATCCTTTTGGCCATCTTTCTCAATATGGGAACAGGCACGCCCAGAGCAGTTTCGGCTGCTATTCCGAAGCGCGCCATGCCGTCCCTGTTCCTTGCGGAAGCAAGCGGCCCCAGCTCTGCCAGAATCTCCCTTTCGCTCGTCATTCAGACACTTCCCTGCCCGTCACTCCGTCTATCTTTATCACCCTTTCCGAAAAATGCACAGAATAGACTGGATAATAGAACAAGTCAAAGCGGACTATTTCTGTCGTCGGGTTCAGGGCCTTGAGCACGTCTCTCAGCGCCTGCTCGCTCACTTTTTGACCTACCACCCTTCCAGGCGCCTTCTGCTCCTTCGCAGGATAGGGCACGCTCGATGTGACGTTCGGAATCGCAAGCTTGAACAGCGGGACATATGTCCTGGCCCTGCCGTCCTTCCCTGAGTAGGTTATGAACCTTCTTGCTTCAAGGCTGTTTATCACGCTCCTTATGCCGCTGTCCTTGAGCCCTAGCCTGAGCCCGAGCTCAGCAGCAGTGATGCCCTTCGCGCGCGATATCTCCAGCATGGCCCTTGTCTCGCTCTCGTTCAGGCCTATTAGCTGGGATATGCCTGTCCTGAATCTCAGCCCGCGGTCCGTTTCAGCAAATTTTCCGTTTGTGCCGTCGATTATGAAGGAATACGTCCTGAATCCCTTCTTGAGAAAGCCTTCGGCCCTCTTGACCTCAACAAAAATCAAAGGATATTGCAGCAGCTCTACGCCGGTCACGGCCTCCTTCTTGCCGAAGAGGCAGTATTTTTTCCTCCTTTTGGACTCGACTATTTTCAATATGTCCTCCTTGCCTATCCTCAGCCCGATTGTCGGCAGGATCCTTGTCGGCTGACCCTTTGGTTGCTCCCCGACCCCAACTTCCCTGGGTCCGCTACCCTTCAGTTCCGCGCTTATCTCTGCTATCCTGCCTATCTTCTTCGGGATGAGCCTTGGCGTCAGCCCTTTGTGCTGCGTTTCCCGAGGATAGCTCTTCATCTTGACCTTTGTCTTTGAGATGTTGCCCATAACGAAGAATTCGCCGGACTTGAGCTTCGGCAGGTCCTCCAGCTCCCTCCTGTCCGCGAAGAACAGGTTCACGGCCGCGAGGTCATTCTCTGTCGTAAGCTTGCCGATAAACTGGTTGCCGCACTGGCTGAGCACATTCTTGTTCACGAGCGCAGGCCGCTGCGTCGCCACGATAAGCCCCAATCCGCGCTTCCTGCCACGGCGCGATATTTCCTCTATCTCCTTCATCGATTCCTTGGACTGGGGCACGAACTTGTCGGCCTCCTCTAATATAAGCAGGTAAGGCAGCCTCAGCCTCGTGTCCGCGTCGTACAGGGCCTTCACGAACTCGGCCACGACCTTCCGCTCGTCCATGACATCCGAGACATCGAGAATCATTGGTATGTTCTCCTTTATTACTTTCTCGGCGAGCTCCGCATAGTTAAGGCCTTCTATCGCCAGATCAGAACCTTCGCCGCCGACCCAGAGGATTTCGAACTTCTCCTTGAGCGAGAAGTATTCGCCCTCCGTGTCGATGATGCAAAAGGCTATGTTGTTCCTCAGCAAATGCTCGCAGAGCACCGCTATCAGGTAGCTCTTGCCCGCGCCAGACTGAGCTATGATGCATGTGCGCCCTGTGACCAGCTCCTGCGCGTCCGCTGAAAAATTCCTGGCAATCTTAAGTTCGATGCCGTCCATAAAATATCCTATTTCCGTTCAAAATATATAAGCCCTTGCCAGCAATAGGTTTCAGGGGGCCGGTGGTCCAGCGGTTAAGACGCCACCCTTACAAGGTGGATATCGCAAGTTCGAATCTTGCCCGGCCCACCAAACCTTCTTTAACGGAGAATCTTTATAAAGAATCTCATTAATGGTTTGTGTCTTAGCTGCATTGGTTATAGCGTTGTTTATAGCATCTGTTAAATTAGCCAATGCCTTGTTTCTATCAGCGGTATAGCGTTCTTCCATGATGGTATATTTATCATGTAACGAACGCATCTGGTTTTGCTTTCTCTGCAAATAGTCATTAATCAGGCTGGCAGTGCTCACAGATGCCTGATTTGCTATTCCTACGTTTTTATTCTGAGTGTCAGATATAATATTAGCAGCATCGGTAGCAGCCTGCCCAGACATCACAGCTGCCTGAGCAGCAGCCACCTGTGGTGGTAAATAGGCACCTACCTGCTCCATACCCATTTTATATGCCTGTTGATTGGCCTGCAATGCCCTGTTAGGATCTAAGAGAGAATAATCCGGTAACGTAACCATCGGCTCCGGCTCGTATGGTGGTCTCTTCTTAATAGAATACAGATTATGCAAAGCCTGGGCAATCCTGTTCTTATCCTGTAAAAAGTAATACCCCCTGGCTTTTAGTTTAGGTCCTAGTGGTTCTTCTATCTTTGGTTTTTCTATCTTTGATTCTTCTTTAGCTATCCCGGTTTGTTCTTCTTTCTTAGCTGGTTCGGTTTTTGGAGTTTCTTTGGTAGGTTCAGCAAAAACACTTAAATCCAGCATAAACTGGTTTTGCGTCCTGTCACCGTAATAACCATCAACCGCACTAATATT
>JAWABM010000017.1:0-11447 GCA_038999215.1 Candidatus Aenigmatarchaeota archaeon
CGAGCGTGATTTTGTCCTTGACATTGAGGCCGAGCTTCTTCCTCGCGTCCTGCACGGCACGGATTAGCTCGCGCACGAGCCACTCCTCCTTCAGCTTTTCGCTGACCTCGGTGTCCAGCGAAACCATCCCTCCTTCGAAAGCCTTGCCCTCCGCCTTATGCCCGACTTCCGAGAACGCCAAATCTTCCTTTCCGAGGCTGAATTTTCCGACCTTCACCTTGCCCCTCTTGATTATTTCCTCCCTCAGCATGGCGCCGTCGACCTTTGCGAGAGCTTCGGCAAGACCCTTGACATCTTTGCCGAACTTCTTGCCGGCAACAGCGTAATTCGGCTTCGCAACGTATTCCATCCTTTTCCTGCTAACTTCAACCCTCTTCACGTTCGCCATCCTGGCAAGCGGGGCCTCGAGTTTCTTTGCAGCCTTAAGTACGGTCTCCTCGCCGCAAACGCTCATTGAGGCGAGCGGGTACTTCAGCTTTATGCCCTTCTCCTGACGCAGGGCATTCGAAGCTTCCACAATCCTCATGATGATGGCCATGTCCTCCTCGAGCCTCCTATCAATCGCTCCTTTCTCGGCCTTCGGCCACGGTTCGAAATGCACGCTAGTATCATGGCCGAGCAAATCCGTCCAGATGAAATCGGAAAAATACGGGATGAAGGGGGCCATGGCCTTCGCGACCTTCTCAAAGACCGCTTCGAGCACGAACCTGAGGTAGGCATCCTCCCTCTCCCTGCCGAGCTTCACATACCAGCGCGAGAGGTCGTCGACAACGAACCTTTCGAACTCGGCAAGCGCGATGTGATATTCATGGGCGTCGAGCGCCTCCCCGACCTTCTGCACAAGGGTGCTAGCCCTGGAGACTATCCACTCATCCTCTATCCAGAGCTTGCCTTTCCTCGCCTTGGGCAGCCGCTTAGTGAACAGGTAAACATTCCACAGGGTGTTCAGAGTCGGTATGACTTCCTCTTCAATCGTCTGCGGCCCGAACCTCTTGGTGTTGCCAGGAGCGGACGTGCACATGGCAAGCCTCGTGGCGTCAACGCCGTACTTGCTGAACATTTCCCATGGGTCTATTATGTTGCCCTTGCTCTTAGACATCTTCTCGCCGTTCGCGTCGACCAGATGGCCGGCGCAAACCACGCTCTTATATGCCGGCTTTCCAAAAAGCAGCACTCCAAGCACGTGCAGAGTGTAGAACCAGCCGCGCGTCTGATCTATCGCTTCGGCGATGAAATCGTAAGGGAAGGATTTCTTGAAAAGCTCCTTGCTTTCGAACGGATAGTGGAACTGCGCGAAGGTAGCCGAGCCTGAGTCGAACCACGTGTCTATGACGTCGGGAACGCGCTCCATAAGCTTGCCACACCTGCACCTTATGACTATCTCGTCTATCGCGGGCTTGTGCAAATCCAGCTCCTGCGGGACCTCAACCCCCTTCTTTTTGAGCTCATCAATGCTCCCGATGCATTCGGTCTTCCCGCAGGCTTTGCAGCGCCATATGGGAAGCGGGGTGCCCCAGAACTTGGTCCTGCTCAAGGCCCAGTCCCTGGCCTCCGCGAGCCAATTGCCGAAACGGCCTTCCTTGATGTAATCCGGGTACCATCTGATTTTGGCGTTCGCGTCAACGAGCTTCTTTCTGTATTTGCTTACCGCAATGAACCATGACGTCATCGCATAATAGAGCAGCGGAGATTTGCAACGCCAGCAATAGGGATAATCGTGCGTGTACTTCTCCACGGAAAATATCCTCCCATAGGACGCAAGATGTTCGGTTATCAGCGGGTCCGCATCTATGACGAACATTCCTGCCCATTCCCTGACGTCCTTCGAGAATCTTCCGTCCTTTTCGACTGGCTGAACGAAGGCGATGCCGCTTTTTTTGCATGCTTCATAATCTGTCTCTCCGAAGGCAGGCGCTATGTGCACTATGCCTGTGCCGTCCTCCTCGGACACAAAATCGGCAGGTATGACCTTCCAGGCAGGCTTGTCCAGCTTCCCGACGAAATAATCGAACAGCGGTTCGTACTCCATCCCAACGAGCTCCCTTCCCTTCACCTCTCTCACGACTTCCGGCTTGCCGGGGAAGTAGTGCTCAAGCCTGCCTTTGGAAAGCACGAACATGTCGTTGCCCTTCCTGACGAACGCATAAACCATTTCCGGATTAACGGCGAGCGCAAGGTTCGAGGGCAGGGTCCAGGGCGTGGTGGTCCAAGCAAGGAAATAGAGGTTCTCCTCGTTCTTGACCCTGAATTTCAATGTTATTGAGTCCATAGTGACTTCCTTGTAGCCCTGCGCGACCTCGTGCATCGACAGCGGGGTCTCACAGCGAGGGCAATAGGGCACGACCTTGTGCGCCTCATAAAGCAGCTTCCTTTTGAACAGCTCCTTCAGGGCCCACCATTCGCTCTCGATGTACTCATTCTTCAGCGTGATGTAGGGGTTAGCGAGGTCTATCCAATAGGCGGACTTGGAAGTGAAGTTTGTCCAGTCATCTATCCTTGAGAAGACGTTCTCCCTGCACTGCTGGTTGAACTTCGCTATGCCGTATTTCACCACGTCCTTCTTTGATTCCAGGCCCAAGGCCTTCTCGACCTGGACCTCCACAGGCAGGCCGTGGCAGTCCCATCCGCCCTTGCGCGGGACAGAGAAGCCCCTCATGAATTTGTACCTGCAGACTAGGTCCTTGAACACCCTGACCTCGAGATGGTGCAAGCCTGGCGGGGCATTGGCGGTCGGCGGGCCCTCTAGGAACGAGAAGAGCGGCCTCTTCCTGTCGCCAGCTATGCTGGCCCTTATTTTGGCCCCTTCCTTCTTCCACAGGCCCTCCACTTCGGCCTCGATGCGCTTGAAATCGTAATTCATGGTAAGTAATTAATACCTGCGTTTAAATAAATTGGTGTCATGGCGGAATGCGAGCTCTGCGGCAGGAAAGCGGAGACGACGGCGGAGGTGGAGGGCGCCGTTGTCGGCGTTTGCTACCGGTGCGCAGGCGGCAGCCCGAAGCCTGCCGAGCGCAAAAGGCAGTTCAGGCGGGCGCCGAGGATGCCGGAGGAGCTCGAGCAGACTGTCGTGCACGACTTTTCTTCGATAATCAAGTCCAGGAGAGAGAAGATGGGATTGACGCAGAAGCAGTTCGCCGAGAAAGTCCAGGAGAACGAGAACGTGATAAGGAGGATAGAGGAGGGCTGGATTCCGCCCTTCGGGACAGTGAGGAAATTCGAGAAGTTCCTCAAGACGAATCTCATAGAAAAAGCGGCGGATGCGCGTCCAAAGAAAGGCAGGCAAGAAAGGATTACGATAGGTGACGTAGTCGAGGTAAAGTAACCTATCAATTTTTAAACCTCTCGTGTGATGTTTAATTGGGGTCGCAATGGCAGACAGCGGAAGGATAACCGAGCTTGCGAAGAAGCTGATAAGCATAGACAGCAGCAACCCGCCGGGAAACGAGAAGCCTGTCGCGGACGCTCTTGCCGAAGAGTTCAGGCGGCTGGGTCTCGAAGTGAGATTTCTGGAGGCCGCGCACGAGAGGCCCAATGTCATGGCCATATGGCGGGGAGGCAGCGGAAAGAAGCTCATATTCCACGGGCATATGGATACCATACCGGTCGGCGAGGGGTGGAAGCACGACCCGTTTGCCGGCGACGTCGAGGACGGCAAGATATACGGCCGCGGGGCCGCCGACATGAAGGGCTCTCTGGCGGCGCTGGTCTGCGCGATAGAGGACCTCAAGAAGGAGAAATGGGAGCCGAAGGGCGAGCTGATGATTCTGGCCTGCTGCAACGAGGAGATGGGCGACAGGGAGGAGATAGGCATGAAGTTCGTCGCAGACAAGATAACGGGCGACCTGATAGTGATGGCAGACACAACGAACTTCAACATCGTAACTGCTGAAAAAGGGCCGCTCTGGCTCGAGTTTATAGCGCGCGGAAAGCAGGCGCACGGCTCGATGCCGTGGCTGGGCATCAACGCTATAGAGATGCTCGGGAAGTTCCTGATGGAGCTGAAGAAGCTGGAGTTCACGGTGCATCACCCGCTTCTCGGAAAATCGACGCTGTCGATAAACACGATAACAGGCGGGGTGAAGACGAACGCGGTTCCGGGCGTGGCCCGGGCGACGGTTGACATAAGGCTCGTTCCGGGCGAAAGCAAGGACGGCGTGAAGGCAAGGATAAACGGCATAATAAACGGCATGAAAGCGAAGGACAAGAACCTTGACATAGAGATGAAGGAGATAATGTATTTTGAGCCGGTCGAGACATCTCCGGACCAGCCCTTCGTAAGCCAGCTGAAAGAAGTGAACGAGAAGGTCACGGGAAGGAAGGTGCAGGTTGCGGGCGAGCACGGCACAACAGGCTCGGTGGTCTTCATAAGGAACGGCATACCGGCGATAGTGTGCGGGCCGGGCAAGCCGGAAGTAGCGCACACGAAAGACGAATACATAGACGTGGACGACCTTGTCAAGGCCTGCGAGATGTACAAGGAGTTTGCGAAGAAGTTCCTCGGCTGATTCTCAGGCAAACCCGCGCAGGATGAACAGGAAATAAAGCAGCACAAGCAGCAAGCCCGCGTACCTCGGAACCTGCTTGGTCGCCATCACGACTGAAACAAAAACCACAGTGAGCAGCGCCACGGGAAAATAGAAATACAGAACAGAAGGGGCTATTGATATGGGGTTGACGAGCGCAATGACACCGGCATTGAGCAGAACAAAATGTAATACGGAGCCGTTCATGTTGCCGTAACTTATGTCATACCTTCCCTTCAGCGCCGCTGGCAATTGCTTGGCAAGCTCCTCTATGCTTATGAGGAAAGCGAGTATTGTCATACCGAAGAGCGTGTCGGTTATGCCAAGAATGCCTATCAGGGGTTTGGCGCCTTCCACGAGCAGCTCGCTGCCCATCACGATTCCTACGATCGCGGCAACCATGATTGCGAGCGCCTTCCACTTGCTCAGGCCCTTCACCGCCGCAAGCGATTCCTTGAGCTCTCCTGCGGGCCTGATGTCCAAGCCCCTCCTGCTGGCCCCGATAAGATAATACGCCGTTGCAGCGAAAGCGGCCAGCAGCAGGACGCCGTCGAGGCGCGATACAAGGCCGTCCATGCTCAGCAAATAAAGGAGGATCATAGCGGCAACCGGCGCGAGCAGGAGCTGCTTCGACACCCTTCTGAACCTCATCCTAGTTATCATGGCGGTCAGGCCGAAGGCGAGAGCCACCGGCACCATTATGGCGCCGACTATGCTGCCTATCGCTATGCCGTGTATGCCCTGCGAGGCACCGGCAGCTCCGGCGGCCATATTCTCCGGGTCGAATCCCACGAAGACCGCGGTTATCATGAATGCGGAGAGGCCGAAGCCGACCGAAACGCCGACTATTCCCCTGACCAGCTTCTCGGCAGAATACATCATCAGACCGAGGCCGAAAGCGAAGACTGCCAGCGGATAAAGCACGTCATACATGTGTAAGGATTATGCCGTCCTTAATATTTAACGTCCATTTCCCACATAGATTTATATACTTCCGAGGAGTAATTACTATCAGGTGAATCCTGTGAAAGGTGAACCAGTTCACGGCGGCGGAAGACTTTGCCAGGTTCACCTCTAAAATAGACAAGAAAGGAAGGGTTCTGGTTTCTGCCGATACAAGGAAGCTACTCGGACTCAGGTTCGGGATTCCTGTCGAGGTACTGATCAGCGAGAAGAAGTTCTATACGAAGGTCGACGAAAGGGGTAGATTCTCCGTGCCAGCACGCCTGCGCAAAGGCAGCGAGGTCTCGGGTGCAATCATTGTTCGCGGTGGTGTAATGGCTCGCACAGCAGGCTGTGGACCTGCAGGACCGGGTCCGATTCCCGGCCGCGGACCCATTTCATGGAGGTCGATATAGGTGGGCGAGGAGCTTCACAAGCGATTTGGAAAAAGTGCAGAAGGATTACGCTGATGGAAAAATCTCCGATAGGGAATACAATGAGCTTACAATATTAATAGGGGCCTACAAAATAGATGGTGGGTAAATTATGGCGTTCCAACCGCCGAAAGGCACAAGGGACTTCCTGCCTGACGAGGCAGCGAAGAGAAGGAAATATTTCGAGCTGGCGCGCAAAATACTGGAGAGCTACGGCTACGGCGAAGTCGTAACGCCGGCTTTCGAAACAATCGAGCTGCTTGAGGCCAAGGGAAGCTTGGGAGAAGAGGCAGTCAAGGACGTGTTCAGGATATGGGACAAGGGCAAAGAGAAGCTCGGCTACGGCCTGATATTCGACCCGACGACCCCGATAGCGAGGATAGTCGCTTCTGACAAATCGCTTCTCAAGCCCTTGAGGTGGTATTACATCAGGCCGATGTGGAGGTACGAGGAGACGAAGGCCGGACGCTACCGCGAGTTCTGGCAGGCGGGGGCGGAGCTTATAGGGACAGAGGATCCTGCGGCGGATGCGGAGATAGTCGCGCTGACTGCGGACTGCCTGAAGGCGATGGGAATAAAAGATTTCACGATAAAGGCGAGCTCAAGGAAAATAGCCGAGGCTCTGGCGGATGCGGCTGGAATCCCTGAAGAAAAGAAGACGGCCGCCTTCAGGGCGATGGACAAGATAGAGAAGTTCGGCGAGGCGGCGGTGAAGGAGGAGATGGGGAAAGCGGGCATACCGGCGAAGGCGGCTGGCAGGCTGCTCAGGCTCGTCGCTGAAGGCGGCAAAGAAATGATGGACGCCGCGGCGGTTGCGGAAGTGGAGAAGGTTATTGATTGCGCGAAGAAGATGGGCGTGGAGAAAATAGCGCTCGACTTCAGCATAATAAGGGGAATCGATTATTACACAGGCTTCGTTTTCGAGACAACAGTAAAAGGATATGAGAGGCTGGGAAGCGTGGCCTCTGGAGGGCGCTACGATTCCCTGATAGAGATGTACGGTGGGGCAAAGACCCCGGCGACAGGCGTAGGCATAGGCATCGACAGGCTGATGGAGATAGTGACCGAGAAAATCTCCGCCAGCCCCAAGGTTTTCGTTGCGAACGTCAAGGAAGAGCAGAAGGAAGACGCTATGAAGATTGCGCAGACGCTGAGGAGGGCAGGAGTTCCGGCGGAATTCAACGTCTCAGGCAAGGGCCTCAAGAAGCAGATAGAGTACGCAAACGCCAGGAAAATAAAATTCTTCGTCGTAATAGGGCCGGAAGAGGCCAAGGAAGGCACCGCGAAGGTGAGGGACATGGCCTCGGGCAGGGAAGAGGAGGTCAAAGTCGACAGACTGAAGGATTTTCTCGCAAAGCAATAGGGCACTGACCCCTACAAGGAACTAGAAAACCGCTTTTCCGCGCCTACTTCGCTGAAAATATCGTGTCCTCGAGCACGAAACCGCATTTCTTGCACACTATTTCCATCGAGCTGTTCTTTATCTTGTTCGATCCGCATTCCGGGCATGAAATTTTCATGATAATTTTTTATCCCGCAAGTTATTTAAGCATTGTTGCGCTGCGACATCTATACGACAACGCATTAACACGCATTTTTCCGAGTGAAAAAACAAGTTTTAAATACTTCATCCGCAAATGATAGTACGGTACAGCTTCTAAGAAGTGATAGGATGGCAAAGAAACCAATGAAGATAGTCCCGGATACATCTGTCCTGGTGAACGGAAGGCTTAGCAGGTTCATAAAAGAGGAAAAGCTCAGCGAAGCAGAGGTAATAATCCCGAAAATAGCGATAGAAGAGCTGCAGGCGCAGGCCTCGAAAGGGCGGGAATCCGGCTTCGAGGGCATAGAGGAGATAAAGAAAATAAGGGGGATGAAGGGAATCAAGGTCACATTCTGCGGAGAGCGCCCCAGCTTGGAGGATATCTCGCTCGCCAAGAGCGGGAGGCTCGATGCGCTCATACAGGACGCGGCCAAGAAGCTCGGAGCGACGCTTGTCACGTCGGACCTGCCCCAGGCGATGGCCGCCGAGGCCGAAGGCATAAGCGTCAAGCATTACGAGGCCTATGAGAGGGCGGGGAAGATAAGGGTAGAGGAGCTGCTCACGCCGGACACGATGTCGCTTCACATAAAGGAGGGAGCGCTGCCGTGCGCGAAGAGGGGCGGGCCCGGGAAATTCGAGCTCGTGTGCGCGGGACGCGAAGCGGTAGATAGGAAGACCATCGATTTGATGATAAGGGAAATAATGGACGCCGCGAGGTACGAGGAGGACTCGTTCGTGGAGTTCGACAGGCGCGGGGCGTCGGTGATACAGCTGAAGAACATGAGGATAGCGATTGCAAGGCCGCCGTTCTCGGACGCCACTGAAATAACAGTCGTGCGGCCTATAGTGAAGCTCACGCTGGACGACTACAAGCTTTCTGACAAGCTGAAGGAGCGCCTCGCGGAGAAGGCGGAGGGCATACTGCTAGCCGGCCCGCCCGGCTCCGGCAAGAGCACATTCGCCGCATCGCTCGCGGAGTTCTACATGCAAAAAGGGAAGGTCGTGAAGACCATGGAGTCTCCCCGCGACCTCCAGGTGCCCAAGGAGATAACGCAGTACTCCATGCTGGAAGGCAGCTTCGCCAAGACTGCGGACGTGCTGCTGCTCGTGAGGCCGGACTACACGGTATTCGACGAGGTGCGGAAGACGTCGGATTTCGGCGTGTTCGCTGACATGCGCCTCGCAGGCGTGGGCATGGTCGGAGTGGTGCACGCAAGCGACCCGGTTGACGCGGTGCAAAGGTTCATAGGCCGCGTGGAGCTGGGGGTAATACCGCACATCATAGACACCATAATATTCATAAAGGACGGAAAGGTGGAGAAGGTGTTCAGCCTTGCCCTGACCGTGCGCGTTCCGCAGGGAATGACAGAGGCGGACCTCGCAAGGCCGATAGTGGAAGTGAGGGATTTCGACAGCGGCAAGCTTGAATATGAAATCTACACTTACGGCGAGCAGACGACCGTCGTGCCTGTGAAAACGGAGAAGAAGGCTGGTATGGAGAAGCTCGCCGAGGAGCGCATACGCGAAGAGATAAGGAAATACGACAGCCATGCGCAGATAACGTTCGCCTCGGCGGAAAAAGCGATAGTGCGCGTCGGGAACGATATAATTCCGAGGCTGATAGGGAAGGAGGGGAGGAACGTGAAGGAGCTGGAGGAACGGCTCGGCATCGGAATAGAAATCGAGCCCGTGGTGGAGAGCCTCGGCAAGGAGGTCAAGGCGGAAATAGGCGAAACGGGCGCGTACGTGGTGCTATACTTCAGGAAAGACCTGTGCGGGAAGAAGGCGAACGTCTATGTGAACGACGGATACCTGTTCACGGCCACCATAGGACGCAAGGCGGAGATAAAAATAAGCAAGGACTCGGACATAGGCAAGGCGCTGATAAGGGCGGCATCAGGGAAAAGGGCAGTAAAGGTTTTTATCTAAGACGCGACAGTATTGCTTATGAGAAATCTTCTGGCGCTGCTGCCGATTCTGCTTCTGGTAATGCCTGCCTTTGCGCAGGAAGTGCCGGGCTATACGGACAAGTACGTGAACGATTTTGCAAAGGTCCTTTCGCCCGGCCAGGCTGGCGAGCTCAGGGCAATATTCTCGCAGGTCGACCAGAACACGACCGCGGAGATGGCATTGCTCACGGTCGACACGGTATCGCCCTATGCGATGAGCGACTATGCCCAGCAGGTCTTTGACAAGTGGAAAATAGGCAAGGCCGACAAGGACAACGGACTGCTGATGCTCTACGCGAAGGACACGCAGAAGATTTGGGTCTCCACGGGCTACGGCCTCGAGGGCATACTTCCGGACTCCAAGGTGGGGCGCATACTGGACGAGACCTTCGTGCCAGCGAGGGCGGCGGGCAACGCCACAGAAGGCATAGTGCTTGCGGCTCGCGAGTATGCGGCGGTGATAAGCGAGAACGCGAACGAAGTCATATCAGGCCAGACCGGCCCGTCTTCGGTGCCAGTTCTGCTGCCCATATTTTTTCCGCTCATGTTCATTGCCATCATAGGCGGCACCTTCTTCAGCGCGCTTGCCGGCCCCAAGTGCCCCAAGTGCGGCGGAAGGATGAAAGCCGTCAAGACCGAAGTAAAGGCAGAGAAGAGGCCGGGGCCATTCGGCATGACAGTGGAGACGTACTACACGCTGGTCACATACGAATGCGCGAAATGCGAGCACAGGACGACTGTCAAGAAGAAGGGGCAGCATAGAAGAAGCGGGGCTTTCGTGATCGCTTCATTTGGAGGCGGGCACGGCGGAGGCTTCCACGGCGGGGGCTTCGGCGGAGGAGGATTCGGGGGCGGAGGGGCAGGAAGATAATCTTATAAGAAACCCTTCAGATGTGTTATTATGGCAGAAGCAAAGCAGAACTTCATTTCGAAGTACAAGTGGCCGCTGATAGCGGGAGTAATAGTCCTGCTGCTTGCCGGCTGGATTGCGGGAATGTACAACAACTTCGTGAGGATGGATCAGGACGTGAGCGCCAAGTGGTCAGAGGTCGAGAACCAGTACCAGAGGCAGGCCGACCTGATACCCAACCTGATATCCACGGTCAGCAGCGCGGTGAAGGTCGAGACAAGCTACGTGACAGCTGTCACCGAGGCCAGGTCAAGATGGCAGACGGCCGGAACCGCGTACGACAAGGACACGGCAGGAATACAGATGAACAACGCGGTGACCGCGCTGATGAACGCCGTGCTCACGCACGAGAACTATCCGGTACTGCAGGCTAACCAGCAGTACGCGATGCTGATGGACGAGCTGACAGGCACGCAGAACAGGATAGCCACGGCCCGCGGCAGGTACATATCCTCCATACAGTCCTACAACACGGGGATAAGGATGTTCCCGGCGAACGTGTTCGCAGGGATGTTCGGCTTCACGGAAAAGGCATATTACCAGGCAACGACCGAACTTATAACGCCTGCAATCGGAGCAGGGGCATTGCCGTGATTTTTTTGGGGCGCGAATTTCCGCTCCGATTATCCTATTTTTAAATATTCTCCAGCTTTACTATTATCATGCTCGGCTAGCTCAGCTTGGATCAGAGCGTCCGCCTCCTAAGCGGAAGGTCGAGGGTTCGAATCCCCCGCCGAGCGCCATTTTATATTCAAGAAAAACAAGATGATTTTGCATGACCAAAGCAAAGAGCGCAATGAAAGGATATCAGCTGTTCCTGATGGGGCTGGTGGCGATAATGTCGTTCATATACGTGGTCATATCGGTACAGCCGCCCTTCGACACGTCGAAGTACGTTGAGGCGGACCTGATAGACGTTGCTGGCCAAACCGTATACATAGGGCATGAATGCGTCGCAATAGTTGCGGACACGTCTGTGGAAAGGGCGGAATCGATAGCACTAGGCCTGGAAGGGAAGATAGACAGCAGGCCGAACACGCACGACCTGTTCGCGGAGACGCTGAAGAGCTTCAACATCACGCTCGATTCTGTGACCCTAGACTACTACAACGGCGACTTCTACTACAGCAGCATGATAATGCGGAC
>JAWABM010000018.1:0-11040 GCA_038999215.1 Candidatus Aenigmatarchaeota archaeon
ATATCCTTATGATGCTTCCAAGGCCTGCACCGACATACTTGCAAGATGCTACCACAAGACCTTCGGCCTGCCGGTTGCCGTGACAAGGCTTGCGAACGTTTACGGCGGGGCCGACTTCCATTTCGACAGGATAGTGCCCGGGACCATAGTGTCGGTCCTCAAGGGCGAGACCCCGATCATAAGAAGCGACGGGAAGCCGGAAAGGGATTACATGTACATAGACGATGCCGTGAGCGCCTACCTGACGCTCGCCGAGAACCTTGACAGGAAGGAGGTACAGGGCGAGGCCTTCAATTTCGGGACTGGAAAGGTGATAAGCGTGCTTGACTTCTTCAACACGATAATCAGGCTCTGCGGCAAGAGCGTGAGGCCCAAGGTGCTGAACGAGGCGAAAACAGAGATAATAAGGCAGTATCTTGACAGCACAAAAGCGAAAAAGATGCTGGGGTGGGAGGCCAAGGTGCCGCTCGAGGAAGGGCTGAAGAAAACGATAGAGTGGTACAAGAATTACCTAAAGGAAAAGAAGTAAACTACTTTTTCCAGACAGCCCAAGGCGCTCCGTTCTTCCAAAGTTCATTCAGTATCTGGAAGTCCTTTTGCGTGTTCATGCTGAGCCAGAAGCCGTCATGCTCGTATGCGGCGATTTTCTTGTCCCTCACGAGCTCATTGAAGACCTCCACCTCGAACTCCATCTTCGGCCTTATGTAGCCGAAAACTTTCTTATCGACAACATAGAAACCGCCATTGACCCAGTGCTTAAGCACGGGTTTCTCGGTAAACTTGGTTATCATCGAGCCCTTATCGATGTCCATGACGCCGAAGGCGGACGTCTCATGCACGGCAGTAAGCGTGACTACAGCCTTTTTGTCCTTGTGGAGCCTGATAACTTTGCTTATATCAACGTCGCTGACATCATCCCCATACGCAAGCAGGAACGTGTCCCCCTTTATGTACGGCTCAACCTTTTTCAGCCTCTCGGACTTCATGCTATCGAGGCCCGTGTCCACGAATTCTATCTTCCAGTCCGGCTCCCTGTTCTCAGGCTTGGAGAAGTATTCCTTTATCATGTTGCCAAGATATCCGAGGCAGAGTATGAACTCCTTATGCCCGTAATGCGAGTATATCTTCATCACGTGCCAAAGGATGGGCTTGTCGCCGATATGCAGAAGATGCTTCGGGATTTCTCTGGATTTTTCATCCATCCTTGTGCCCTTGCCGCCGCAAAATATGACTACCTGCATGAGAAACATAACGAAGGCAATATTTAAAATGTTATCTTCCGAGCCTGTATTTCAGGCCCTCCTTCACTATGAACAGCCATATTCCAATAACCATTCTCACTCCTCTCGGAACCTTGGACAGGTACTTGTAATAGACTGTCACAGGCGCATTGGAAATAATCAGGCCTGACCTGATACATTTTATCAGCATATAATTGTCTATTATGTAACCACCCTGCACACGTCCTATCGCTTCGAGGGCGTTTCTGTTCATCGCAACCAGACCGCAGTTAGTATCCTTGAGTTTTGTGCCGAAAAGAAGATTGAAAGTCAGCCTCCACACAAGATTGCCTAGCCTGTGCCTGAACGGCACCGCAGACCATTCTCTGCTGCCCATGACAAAATCCGCCTCATTTTTTATCAGCGGAAGAAGCACATTTTCCGCATCCTTAGGGCGATATTGCATATCAGCGTCCAACAAAACGACATATTTCGCATCCTTCATCTGCTTGACAAAGGAAAACCCGGTGTTCAATGCTTCACCTTTGCCTTTGTTTGTCCCATGCCTCAGGACTATCGCGCCAGCCATTTTCGCAATTTTTGCAGTGTTATCCTCAGAACCGTCATCAACAACTATGATTTTGGCGCCCTTCAAATCGGAAATCGCAAGGCTTACTGATTCACCTATGTTATTGCCCTCATTGTATGCCGGCATTATCACGGCTACTTCAGAATATGACCTCGTAAATTTTCACCTGTTCATTTCTGAACACCTGCTTGAAGTGCTCAAGCCCCTGCCCCTCGAGGAAGAACATCCTTGTGAAAACCGTATTCTTCAACCTGTCAGGTATGAGCGTCACGTATCCGTAATTAGACGGTATCCACGCCGTAAGCGGAACTGTCTGATTGCTGAGCCTAAGGTTGTATTGTTTAAGGCCATCACTCAAAGCCTGCCTCTTCGTTTCATTCATGCTCTCAAAGCTGTATGTCTTCGGATATGCACCGTCATAATAAATCATCTCCTTGTACATCATCGCGTCCCTGCCCTGAACCAATACAGGGAAAGGTATTTCGCCGAAAAACACGATGGAATTTATCGATCCGGAGCTGTCCTTGAATATCAAGATAGGATTGCCGTTCTGGTCATAGGTCACACCGGTTCTTCCCAAAAGAATGTACATCTGGCATGACGCGTCAGACCTCGCATCGCAACCAGTGCCGAAATACTGCAGCCACTGGTATTTTCCTATGAGGTCATCGGACGCTATCCAATAGGCCCTCTCGCTAGTACCCTTGTACTTGTTTATCAATCTGAGCGATTCGTTCTCATCCGTAGTGGCCATTATCTTGCCTAAGTCGGTTATCCTGTCGTTTATGGTGTACATGCAGGAGTTGTCGCAGTGCGCACCGTCGGCGAAGTTCCTCCTTTCGCCCCGCGTGGCTATCATGTGCCCAGGGTCCCACCACGTGCCTATTATAGCGGTCTCCGGGGTCTGCGTCCTTATGAAGTTCCACGCAGCATCCCATGATGGCGAGTTGTCCGGACCCAAGTTCTGCCCGACCTGCATCCCTATCCCCATTGCGACGAAAGATATCCACAGGCCGGCACCGAGGGTAAGGATTTTCAGCATGCTGTCGCGTCTGGCGTATTCGACGGCCAGACCGAAGCCGGCGGCGATGATTATTATGAAAAGCGCCGACGTGAATTCGGTGAATCTCACCCCCCTGAAGGTCGTATAGACGCTTATGGCAAAAAGCGTCAGAAGAAATGAGGCCTTCATGGATTCCTTCTTGCCGAAGGCGTACGCCAAGCCGAACAGCATGAACAGGACAAAAAGCATGAATGTAAGCGCGTCCAGGAAAGTTTCCCCTATCCGGAAATTCCCGGTTGCAGCGACCCAGCCCTGAAGATTGAAGATGTTAAAGGCCTGCAATTCTGCGATGGATATGTTGACTATCCATTTCTCCGCCGATCCGGCAAAACCTATTATTGCAAGCGAACTGCCTATCGGATTCCCGCCGGTGATGAGACCAATGGCGACAAGCACCGCAAATATCGATGCTAACACGATGATGTTCGACTTGAGCCCTTTAAGGGCAAGCTGCAGCCTTTCCTTGGCCCTCGGCGCTATTTTTGTCTTCTCGCCCTCCCTGACCCACGTGCTGCTGCCCCATAACCATTCGACAAAGAAGTTCACGACAGCGAAGGCCCCGAGCACAAAAAAGGAATAGGTGAACATGCCCCATGCGAGCATGAATGCTACAAAACCGAGCGACGCAAGGGCTATGCTGCCGACGCTCCTTTTCTTCAAAGCATAATAGCCGAGATAGATAGTAAGCGGAATGAAAAACAGGGCCATCTGGTCGGTATCATAGGAACCTCCGAACGTCCTGACCATTATCTGCGGGGCGGTGCCTATCAATGCGGCAGCAAGAAGACCGCCGTACTTGTTCGAGAGCTCCCTCCCCAAAAGGAATGCTGGTATCACTATCATGGCCCCGTAGATGGCGGAAGCGTATGATGCCGTTGTCAGGAGCGAAAACCCGAAAAGCGGATTGAATATCCAAAATAAAATTGCGGTCAAATAAAACATCAGCGGTGCCAGCATGTTCGAATTTATTTCTCTTCCAACATAGTAAGTTAGCTCGTCCCATGCCGGCAGATGCCCCCAATCGGCGAAATATCTGGTGAACCTGTACTGGAAATCCGGGTCATATCCGAGCAATTTGTCTGGCACGATGTTGAAAGACCTTATCCAGTAGGCAAAGAAAAGTATGAAGATGAGCGCGAACACCCACCAGTTCTTTCTGACGAGCTTCAAACCCCTGCCTATGATTTTGTCCATTCGCAACCACTTGAATAATGGTTTTGTGGTGCTTTAAATCTTTTATAGCTTTGCGTTATTGAAGAAAAAGCCTACCATTCCTCGTCTTCCTTGAGGTCCCATTCCTCCTCGTCATCCTTCCCCTCTTCCTTCTCCTCGCCTTCGAGGGGTTCGTCCTCCTCAGGCAGGAAATTTTGGAACGGTTTTCTCATACTTGGCAATAAATTTGAAAAGTATTTAAAGAGTGCTGTCGGGGATAGTCCTATGGAAAACCCTTTCAGGCGGGTTAAAGCTCTGGAAACGGACGAAATGATAGGGAACGCGTTCAGGTCAGCTGCCAAAGGGGCCGAGGAGGCGGAGCTGGAAGGGGATGTTGTCGAACGGGCAAGGCAGAAAGAGAGCCTGAGAATAAAGATTGCTGGCAACTACATTTATGACAAGCTGAAGGAATCTTCTCGCTCTTTCCCGGACTTCAACAAGCTGCCCGAGGCATACAAGCAGCTGGCGAAGACGCTGACCACGGAGGAAAAGTTCAGGAAGGCGCTGGCCTCGCAAATCTGGGCGGCAAACATGATACGGAACCTGCAGATGTCATATTATGGCAAGATGAAGAAGGCCAAGCACACGCAGGATTGCAGGGAAGTAAGGAGACAGTTCTATGGAAGGGTGAGCTCATTGCTGCGTAAGATAAGGCCCGAGATGAAGCTGCTCAAGGAGATAGCACCGGAGCTCGGCAAGATGCCATCGCTGCAGGAAATGCCGACAATCGCCATAGCAGGCCTTCCGAACGTCGGAAAGAGCAGCCTGCTTGCGAGCCTGAGCGGGAGCAGGCCGGAAATACAGCCCTATCCGTTCACCACCAAGAACCTGATGCTGGGATACATCGACTTCGGGCACAAAAGGCTGCAGCTCATAGATACGCCAGGACTTCTGGACAGGCCAATGGCGAAGAGGAGCAAGATAGAAAAGCAGGCCCTTGTGGCGCTCCAGCACATAGTAGACGTGGTGATTTACGTCTTCGATATGTCAGAGACATGCGGCTATACCGTTGAGCAGCAACTGAGGATGTACGGCGAGATAAAGAGCTCCTTTAACAAAGCGGTCATACCTGTGGCCAACAAGTCCGATATCGTCGGAAGGAAGGAGACGAAAGAGCTTGGCCTTGAGGAACGGGTCATAGACGTTTCCTGCGAGACCGGGGAAGGCATAGAGGAGCTGAAAAAATTTATTAAGGAAATGACAAAATACATTTAGGTGATGTCATGGCAAAAAAGAAGGTGCCCCTTTGGTTCGAAGACCCTTTTGAAAGGATGGGTAGGCTGGAGGAAGAAATGCGCAAAACAATGAGGCAGATATGGACAGAGCCAATCAGGATAAGGCAAATGCCGGCAAGCATAGCGGTGGACATTTCAGAAAGGGATGGAAACATCATGCTGAAGGCTGATATGCCGGGATTTGACAAGGACGAAATACAGGTCAAGGTTTCATCGAACACCGTGGAAATGAGCGCCGAAAGAAAGAAAGAGAAAGAAGAAAGAGGGAAAACATTCTACAGGCGTGAAAGGAGCTACGGATCCGCCCGCAGAACAGTGACCTTGCCGGAAGAGGTCCTGCCCGACAAATCGAAGGCAAAATTCGAGCACGGCGTCCTCACGCTGGTCATGCCAAAGGCGCATAAGAAAAGGACAGGGGAGAAGGAAATCAAAGTCGAATGACGCCAGGCCCACCCATTTCACCTTCGACAGAGAACCTTACAGACAGGAACTTCTCAATCACGCCGATGTTCGTGATGCAGTGCCGGGTTATTCGGCTAGTCCTTATAGCCCCGCCGCTTAGCGCCATGAAGGGCAAGAGCATATCGGCCGCGTGGCGGTCGACCGCCCCTCCGAGCTCGGCAACGAGGTTCCCGACGGCCTCCCTCGCGACCTGTTCCGCAGGCTCGCCCCTTTCCCCCAAGGCATCAGCACCGAGCACGCTGTTCTCGGCCACAAGCCTTATCAGGATACCGGATCCTGGCGACAAAGATTTGGAATATGAAATTTTAACCTCAACTGGCACCGAGAATTTTTCCGACAGGAGACTTTTCGCCTCATCGGCCTGCCTTTCGGCAACCCCGCCTTTTCTCAGGTGCTCGGATGCGGAGGAATAAATCTCCGCGGCCTTTATCTTCCCGAGCTCGGTCACATTGATAGGCGACCTTTCGTAAGGTTTGATGACGCATCTGGCCTTCGCACCCCCCTTAGGATAGAACCCTTCCCTTTCGATTTCAACAGAAAGTATTTCGCCTACAAAATGATTGAGCACCTTATCGAGATAAAGCACCGGCGGAGCCCACTTGTTCCAAGTGCCTCCGCCGTTGAACGTCACGTGGATGTGGTCCTTAATGCCCGGCGCCACGATTGACAGCGCCTGCAGCACGAGCCCTACCGACCCGGCTGTCCCCATCTCGACATTAAGGTCCTTGGGTTCGAGCCTCTGCGGAACAAATTCCATCTCCCTTGAACCGACAGAGAGACCTTTAACCTTCGCATCACAGAGCTCCGCCAACGCGTTGATACCTTCTATGTGCTGAACCTTGAGGCCAGGTTCAGGCCTTGCGCCGCGGATGTTATTTATCCGGAAAGCCTTTCCTGTCAAGGCAGAAAGGGCCGCTGCCGTGCGGACCATCTGGCCGCCTGCATCGGATCCATCCAGTTCTATCATATCTTTACCACATCGCCGTTCATCGGGGCGATGGCCTCCACTTCGAACCTGCCGCGCAGCTCGGTAGCGAAGCGCTCGGCGTACTCGCCGTGCATGCAAATGACCTTCTTTGGCGAGATTTCTTGGACGATTTCCAGCAGGTCGGTCCTACCAGCATGGGCTGAGAAATCCAGGAACTCAGTTCTCATCTTGAGTTTGAGATCAAAGCCCTCGGTAACGAACCTGCCTGTGTCCATGAGGTAGCGGCCTGCTGTCTTAGGTATCTGGAAGCCCGTGAAAATCAGGGAGCATTCAGGTCTTGTGTAGAGCTGCTTGATGTAGCTGACGACAGGACCGCCTTCAAGGCATCCTCCAGTGGTAACTATAACGCACGGCTTCTTGGTAATCTTCGCCCTTTCCTCATCAGTCGTTACCATCTCAGCGCGCTCAACAGCCTTTCTCAGCTCCTTGGCGTCCCTGAGGAACTCGGGGTATTTGAGCGCTATCTTGGTAGCCTGCTTTGCCATGCCGTCCATATAAACCGGAACCTTCCCGCCGAGCTCATTGAGAACCAACAAAAGCTCCGCAGAGCGGCCGACAGCGAAAGAAGGCAGCACTGCGACCCCGCCGTTGGCTATCGTTTCTTTGACTATGCGCAGGAGCTTTTTCTCGACTTCGTGCCTGGGCTCGTGGTCCCTGCTCGAGTAAGTGGTCTCCATTATAAGAACATCGATGTCCTTCGCGTTCGTGATATCCGCACCCTTCAGCAGGCGCGTGGGCTCGAGCTTGAAGTCGCTGGTGTACATTATCCTTTTCCTGCCAATCTCCACGATGAACATAAGCGAGCCAGGAACGTGGCCGGCATCCATAGCCTCTATGACAGTGCCGCCCCTTGTTTCAAGGCACTGGTTGTAGGTCATGAAGACGCGGTGCTTCTCGAATCTTTCTACGTCGCGCTTAGAAAAAGGCTGCTCCCTGCCGCGCATCCTGGCGACCTTCATGCTGTCGTGCAGGAGCAGGTTGGCCTGCTCGAACGTCGACACAGTCGAGTACGCCTGCGGGCGGCCCTGCTTGTAGAGATGCGGCACCGTCCCGCTGTGGTCCAGGTGCGGATGCGCCAGCAGTATGGAATTGACGTGCCCGGCTTCCATGGGCCTTTCGCCAGTCTCGACCTTGGCGCCGTAGTCCATCAGTATTTTCTCCTTTCCGTCGATGAGCACGGCGTTCCTGCCGACTTCCCTGAAGCCGCCCAGGCATTTGATTTGCATAGAAACCTTTATGTATGCTCCACTAATAAATGTTTGTTGATTGGCATGAATACTGAGAAAAGGATCGGGCTGATAAAGAGGAACACGGCGGAGATAATCAGCGAGGAAGAGCTGAGGCAGCTCCTGGCGAAAAAGAAGAAGCCGGTCGTGTACTGCGGCTATGAGCCGAGCGGGCCCGTGCATCTCGGCCACTTCGTTACAATCACGAAACTCATCGATTTTGCGAACGCAGGCTTCAAGGTGAAGGTCCTTCTGGCCGACATACACGCGCTGCTGAACAGAAAGGGCGAGGGGGAGAAAATAAGGGAGGACGTCGAGAACTGGAAGAGGACAATCAAGGCGATAGGACTCGATGCAGAAATAGTGCTCGGCTCGGATTTCCAGTTCAGCAAGGATTATACGACGGACGTGATGAAGATGTCTCAGGAGACAACGATAAACCGCGGGCTGCGAAGCATGCAGGAGGTCGCACGCGACATAGAGAACGCCACCGTCTCGCAGTTATGGTACCCGCTCATGCAGATAGAGGACATAAAGGCCCTCGGCTGCGATGTTGCATACGGCGGGTTGGAACAGAGGAAGATACATATGCTGGCTCTGGAGCTGGCTGACACAATCGGGCACAAGCCGATAATAGTCCACACGCCGCTGATAACGTCGCTGAAAGGCCCAGGACAGAAGATGTCAAAGTCCGTTCCGGGATCCTTCGTTTCCGTCACCGATAGCGACGAGGATATAAAAAAGACCATATCTTCAGCCTATTGCCCGGAAAAATCGGCAGAAAACAACCCAATTCTCCAGATAGCAAGGCTCATTGTCTTCCCAAGAATAAAGTCGCTCGACATAACGCGACAGGAGAAGTTCGGAGGCAACATCTCGTTCAAGGTGTACGAAGACCTCGAAAGGGTTTATACCGCAGGAAAGCTTCATCCGATGGACCTGAAGGCGGCAATTGCCGGCGAGCTGATAAAGATAATAAGGCCTGTGCGCGAGCAATTCGCAAAAAACAAATAATTTAAACCTGTTGCTACCTACTCATAAGCGGTGCTAAGATGTTTGACATCAAACTCATAAGGGAGAACCCAGAGGCAGTAAGGAAGAACTTCAAAAAGAGGAACGACCCAGAGAAAATGGAACTTCTGGAGGAAGCGATAAGGCTCGATAAGGAACACAGGGAGCTCCTCGTTGAAATACAGAAGCTCAAGTCTGAAAGAAACAGAATATCCGAGGAGATATCGAAACTGAAGAAGGAAGGAAAGGACGCATCAAAGAAGCTGGGCGAGGCGGGAAAAATACCGGAAAAAATAAAGGAGTTGGAACCAAAAGTCAAAGAGACAGGAGACCGCCTCAACTTCATACTCATGCGCCTGCCGAACATGCTGCATGATTCTGTCCCTGAAGGGAAGGACGACCATGACAACGTCGAGGTAAAGAGAGCAGGAAGGCAGCCCAAATTCGACTTCGAACCCAAAAGCCATGTCGAAATTCTGGAGGGCCTGGGGCTGATTGACATGGAAAGGGCCGCAAAGGTCTCGAGCAGCGGATTCTATTACCTGAAAGGCGACCTTGTCAAGCTCGATTATGCGATAATGAGACTGGCGCTGGACCTGCTGTCAAAGCGCGGCTATACCATAATAGAGCCTCCGTACATGATGAACCGCGCATCATACGAAGGCGTTGTGGAGGTCGAAGCCTTCAAGGACGTCATGTACAAGATAGAAGGCGAGGACCTGCACCTCATCGCTACTTCGGAGCATCCGATGGGCGCGATGTACAAGGACGAGGTCCTGAACAAGAGCCAGTTGCCGATAAGGTTCTGCGGAGTTAGCCCGTGCTTCCGCAAAGAAGTGGGCGCCCATGGAAAATATACAAAGGGCCTGTTCAGAGTGCATCAGTTCAACAAGATAGAGCAGTTCATCTTCTGCCTGCCTGAGGAATCGTGGAAGTTCCATGAGGAGCTGCAGAAGAATGCCGAAGACCTTTACAACGCGCTTGAGCTGCATTACCGCGTTGTCAATGTCTGCACAGGCGACATAGGGCAGATAGCCGCGAAAAAGTACGACATAGAGTGCTGGATGGCTGACGGGCAGTTCAGGGAAACCGGCTCGAACTCCAACTGCACGGATTACCAGGCGCGGCGCCTGAACATAAGATACAGGGAAAAGGAGGGCCAAAAGCCCATCGGATTCGTGCACACACTCAACAACACCGCGCTCGCCACGAGCCGAACGCTCGTGGCGCTGATAGAGCAGCACCAGCAGAAGGACGGCACGGTGAAGATACCGAAGGCGCTGCAACTTTACACAGGCTTTGACGTTCTCAAGCCGCTCAAAGCCTGAAACCTTTAAATACGTCCCTATATTATATGTGCTCAAGGTGATGTTTTGGGCTACAGTCTTATCATAGCGGAAAAACCGAACGCTGCGCAGAAGATCGCGCAGGCGCTGGCCGAGGATAAGGTCGAAACCTCGACGACAGAAGACGGGGTCAAATTCTATGAATTTTCAAGGGACGGCAAAAAATTCATAGCTGTGCCGGCCGTCGGCCACCTGTTCTCGCTGAAGGACATTTCCAAGAAAGGATGGGACTATCCTGTTTTCGATTATGAATGGAGGCCGACATTCGAGATAAACAAGAGGGCATTCTTCGCAAAGAAATACTACCAAAACATCGTGAAGATAGCCGAAGGTGCGGACGACTTCATAGTCGCTACGGACTTCGATATCGAGGGCAGCGTGATAGGCTACAACGTAATAAGGTTCATATGCAAGAGCGAAGACGGGAAGAGGATGAAGTTCTCCACCCTGACGAAGCAGGACCTCGTCGAATCGTACAAGAACGTGATGAAACACCTCGATTTCCCGCAGATAGAATCAGGTCTGGCAAGGCACGAGCTGGACTTCCTGTGGGGGGTCAACACCTCGAGGGCGCTCACGCTCGCGATAAAGAAATCCGGGAAGAAGCTGAAGTTCTACCTGCTGTCCGCAGGACGGGTGCAGACGCCGATGCTATACTTCCTTTCGAAGAAAGAGAAGGAGATAAGGG
>JAWABM010000019.1:0-10760 GCA_038999215.1 Candidatus Aenigmatarchaeota archaeon
CGATGAGTCCCATCAGATACGTATCTATGTTGTCCATTTTATCACCGTTTTTTTTGTTGCCTTTAAAAAAAGGCTAATACAGTTTACATCGATTATATATTTAAAATTGAACCCGAGGATTATAACGTCGTTATACCCCCCTAAATTTGGCGCTTGCCGAACGCCGATTGCCTAGAACTCAGTACGTCCTTCCGAAATTGAGGTGGTGCGCTGCATCGGCCCCGCAAACCGCGCATTTGCCCATTATTTTTTCGTGCTCGTCTATACCCAGGGCCTTGCCCACGAGCTTCTCCTCCATCTCCTTTCCGCACCTTTCGGTCCCGCACCACGGCAGCCTGACTATGCCGCCTTTCTTTGAAAGCGCCTTCTGCGCCTCCTCAACGCCCTTGCAGACGGTTATCATGGAAACGAGGAACCTCTTGGACCTCTCGTAGACGCCGTCGTCTATTTCTTTGAGCATCTTTTCCACCGCCTTCTCAAGGTCCCTTTCCGCGACCGTCAGCTTTTCGCCGGTGTCCCTGCGCACGACAACAAGCTTTCCGCTCTCAACTTCCTTTGGCCCGATTTCCATCCTTATGGGCGCGCCCTTGGCCTCCCAGTGGAAGAACTTCTCCCCCGGCGTAACGCCTGCCTCATCGTCGATGACCATCCTGTACCTGTAAAGGTCCTTGGCAATCTTTTTGGCGTATTCCAGCACCTTCTCGTCGCCCTTGCCTTTGAGTATCGGAACTACAACTACCTGCACCGGCGCTATTTCTGATATGAACACGAGCCCCTTGTCGTCGCCGTGCAGCGCCAGCGCCGTGCCCAGCGCCCGCTCGGAGATGCCGTAGCACGTCTGGTGCGCGTATTGCCTCTTTTCCTTCTCGTCAAGGTAGGTTATGCCGAAGGCCTTTGAGAACTTCTGGCCGAGGTTTATGACCGAACCTAGCTCTATCGCCTTGCCGTCGGGCATGACCGTGAAAAAGTCGTAGTTGTAAAGAGCGCCTGCGAACGTGTCCCACTGCGGCGTCTTCAGCACAACAAATGGCACGCGCAGGAAGCGGAAGAATTCCTCGTAAACGCCTATGCCCTCCCTTATCTGGGCATCGGCCTCCTCTGCGGTGGCGTGCACGGTGTGCGCCTCCTTGAACTTCACTATCTCGCGGACGCGCAGCATGGGCTTTGTCATCTTGGTCTCCCACCTGAAGATGGGCACTGTCTGGTATATCTTGAGCGGCAGGTCGCGCCAGCTCTTTATCCAGAGCGCGAACATCGGGTACATTATCGTTTCGGACGTGGGCCGCACGATGAGCTCCTCGTCCAGCTTCTCCTCGCCCACCTTTGTGACCCGCAGCGACTCGCCGCCGAACCCGCGAAGGAAGTCCTTCTCCTTCGCGAACAGCGAAGCCGGCACGAATATAGGAAAATAGGTCTCGTGGTGGCCGGTGGCGTCCAGGAGCTGCTCCATCTTGCGCAGCATCAGCTTGAGCGCCGCATATCCGTAGGGCTTCCAGACATACAGCCCTTTGACCGGATAGCGGTCGTCTATTATCTCGGAGTAGGCCAGAATGCGGTCGTACCATTCCCCGAATTTCTTCTTGCTGAGCTTCAGTTTCTCCGCCATTTTACCACCATTATCATAGGTCGTGGGCTGTTAATATTCCTTTCCTTGCGCGCCCGTCTGAAAACTTATATCCTTTGAGCCACATTATTATCACCCATGAAGATAGCTATATTCTCCGACTGCCACTGCGGCTTCGACTTCGGGAAGGAGCGCGGCGAGGACCCGTTCCTGGGCCTGGAGGAGGCCGTCCGAGGAAGCCTCGATGCCGATCTTATGCTGATAGCAGGCGACATGTTCGATTCGCGCATAGTGAAGCAGGAGGTGTTCGCAAGGGCAGCGAAGATTCTTGCCCTGCCTCACTCTGTCCAAGGCCGCGCCCAGCTTGTCGACGTCATCGGCAAGCCGCGGGAGGAGCTTTCGCCCTTGGCTTTGCGCGGCGTGCCCGTGATTGCAATACACGGCACGCACGAGAGAAGGAGCAGGCACCTTGTCAACCCTGTGCAGGAACTGGAGCACGCCGGCCTGCTTATCCATCTGCATTGCTCTTCGGTTGTATATAACATAGGAGAGCAGAAGGTCGCTGTGCACGGCATGTCTGGAGTGCCGGAGCGCTTCGCAAAGGACTGCCTCATGTCCTGGGACCCCAGACCGGTCCCGGGCGCTATCAACATCCTCATGATACACCAGAGCATCGAGCCCTACATCTACTCTCCGCTGGAGCCGCCTTCACTTAAGGTCGAGGACCTTCCGGCCGGCTTCGACCTGTACGTGCTGGGCCACATCCATTGGAGCGACTGCAGGCCGTTCCACGCAGGCAAGCTCCTTGTATGCGGCAGCACCACGCCGACGAGCCTTCACAAGAACGAGTCCGAGAAGCAGAAGGGCTACCACGTCTTCGACGGCCGCGAGCTCGCCTTCGTGCCGTTGGAATCGCAACGCAAGGTCCTCTGGAAGGAGTTCTTCTACGGGCCGGGGACGAAGGACGAGATGAGGTCGTTCCTTTCGCAGCTGCCGGATTACAAGAGGAAGCCCATATTCGTGGCGAAGATAAGGGGCAAGCTGCAGAAGGGCGCCGCCCCGCCTGTGTTCACGGACATAGAGAACGCCTTCTCCGGCAAGGTCCTTCTCAACATCAGCAGGAAGTTCGAGACCGAGGAATTCGATGACAACACCGAACTGCTCGAGGATCTCAGGAAGGAGAGGCTGTCTCCTGAGGAGCATGGCATGAAGCTGCTGCTCGAGAACCTGGGCCAGACCAAGTGCGGCATAAAGGCGGACGAGATATTCGACCTGCTCGTTGAAGGCGAGACCGACCTGATATTCAACCTCCTTACAGGAAAGCAGAAGACATTGGGTGCATCGGGATGATAACCAGGATGAAGCTCAAGAACTGGCGTTCGCACGAGGACACGCAGCTGGAATTCTGCGAGGGCACGAACGCCCTTGTAGGTATCATGGGCTCGGGCAAGAGCTCTGTGATGGCTGCGTTGTGCTTCGCCCTTTTCGGCACGTTCCCAGAGCTCCAGGCGAGGAAGGTCAGGCTCGAGGACATGATAATGAAGAAGCCTAAGCCGAAGGACGAGGCCGAAGTGTCGCTCTGGTTCACGACAGGCAATGACGAGTGGTGCGTCACCCGCAAGATTTCGCGCTCCCACGCCACCTCGGCCGAACTGAGGAAAAACAATGTCCTTGTGGAGTCGCCCCAGCCATCAAAGGTCACCTCAGAGATAGAAAGTCTCCTTAAGATGAACTACGACCTTTTCAGCCGCGCCGTATACTCTGAGCAGAACGCGATGGACATGTTCCTTACCATTCCGAAGGGCCAGAGGATGAGGAAAATCGACGAGCTGCTTTCCATAGACAGGTTCGAGAAGGCCCGAGCCGCTTCCGCGGCCCTGGCGAACAAGTGCTCGCTCACGGCCGAGGAGAGGAAGCGCAGCCTCAGCGGCCTCAAGCAGGACGAGCTTGAGTCCGCCATGTTCTCGGTGCGTAGCGAGCTTCAGTCCATAGCCGGCGAGAGGAAGGAAATAGAGGCTAGGATGGCAGAAACGCGCAGGAGGAAGGAGCAGGTCGCCAAGGACCTGGAGGAGGCCAAAGCAAAGGCGGAGGAGGCAGGCAAGCTCGAGCAGCAGCTCGCGACGTCGACCGCTCTGCTGAGCGAGCTCAACAGGGACATCGAGCAGCTGAAGATAGAATCCATGGAATACGCAGAAAAGACTGAGGAGGAGATAGCCGACGAGGTGTCGCGCCTCGAGAAGGAAAGGAAGGCATTCGAGCTCAATCTGGAGAGCGAGAGGGGCAAGCTCGACTCAATGAAGGAGGTTACCGCGCTCAAGCTGGCTAAGGCAAAGATGCTCGAAGAGGAGAAGATACCGGAGCTGAAGAAGCTCGTTGCGGACAGGAAGAAGTTCGAGAAAATCATGGCGGAGAAGGGCGTTGACAAGCTGAAGAAGTCCATAGCGGAGAACCGCAGGCTCATCGACGAGGAAGCCAGGAAAGCGGTGCAACTTTTCGCCGCAGCTGAAGAGATAGAGAAGAGCATTGCCGGGCTTTCCTCAGCGGGAAGCTCCTGCCCGATCTGCGACACGCGCTTGACAGAAGCCAAGAAAGCCGACATACTTGCCGCAAAGAAGGAGAGGATAAGGAAGCTCAAGGCTGAGGCGGCGAAACTCGAGGCCAAGGTGGCCGACAGGCGCAAGGAGACGGATGCGATGGAGAAGGATCTCAGGAAGTTCGACATGCTCGAGCAGAAGACTCTCGAACTTTTGGACGCCGACAAGCAGCTCGAGCTCGCGAAAGGCTTCCTGAAGAGGCTCGAGGAGGAGGTCGGCGCTTCGCGCACCGAGGAGAGGATGCTCGCAAAAACGGTATCGCTGTCCCAGAAGAAGTACGATGAGCTCAGGGACAGGGCCGAGAAGGTCAGAAACCACATGTTCACGAGGAAGCAGATGCAAACCAAGATCAGGGCAGCGAAGGATCTAGAGCAGAAGATAGCCGAACTGCTCGCGATGAAGAAGGAGATGCCTGTTGTTTCTGCGAATGCCGTGTCCGCCTTGGAGAACGAGATGAGATCCCTCATAGCGAACGAAAGCTCGTTCGCGGCCAGGCTCGACGGCCTTGCCGCAATGGATGCCGAGAAAAGGAGGAGGCTGGACGAGCTCGAGTCCAGGAACAGGCTTGCGGAAGGCTACAAGCTCGAGATAAGGAAGCTCGAGGCCCTCGGTGAGCAGTTCAGCATGCTCGAATCGTCTCTGATAGTCACGCAGGAGCAGCTGAGAAGGAACTTCGTCTCGGCAGTGAATCAGGCCATGCAGATAATCTGGGAGAAGGTTTATCCTTACAAGGATTTCTACGGCTGCCGATTAGGAATAAGCGAAGGCGACTACCTGCTCCAGCTTCAGGACAGCACCGGCTGGGTGCCGGTTGACGGCATCGCTTCGGGCGGGGAGCGCAGTATAGCCTGCCTGGCGTTGAGAATGGCATTCTCGCTCGTGCTTGCGCCGCAGCTGAGCTGGCTCGTGCTAGACGAGCCCACGCATAACCTCGATTCCAAAGCCGTCGAGGAGCTTAGCAACGTGCTCCGTGAGAATGTTTCAGACCTCGTGGAGCAGGTGTTTCTTATAACCCATGATCCGCTCATGGAGAACGCCGTCTCCGGCTACCTCTACAGGCTGGAAAGGGACAAGGAAAAAGACGGCGCCACGCAGATAATCCTGATGGGAGGTCCCAAGGATTAGAAGAATGGTTTACGCATTTTCTGCTTCCGCATCAATGAAATCGGCCATGGCATAGCTCGGATTGCCATATTGCCTGCAGTACTCCGTGCGCCCGGCGCTTATCTCGCTTTCGCCGTACTCTTCCATGGCTTTCTTGTCGCTGTAGGCCTTTCTTTCGGCTTCCGCCCTTTTCTGCATGTGTCTCATCCTGGCGTTCTTTGTCATGAACTTCGGCGCTTCGCTCATCACACGTATCTTCCTCCTATCGACGGCTGCCCGTTCTTCATCTTCACTTTCATCTCCGTCTTCCGTTCGCTGCGCTCCTTCTTTGCTTCGTCGCCGTTGTCGTATATCATAATGGAAATAAGGCCGAAAAGGTATATAAATCTATCGTTTTTCACCCTAGAAAGCGGGTAAGAAATTACATGAATGCCTTTGCGTCGTCGGCCCTCTGTGCCGCGCGGCTGGAGAACTCTATTGCGGCCTCCTCCAGCCCCTTGCCCTTGTCTCCAGGCCTGCTCCTGCGCTCGCGTATCCTCAGGAAGAGCGGATAATTGACTGCCTCGCCGACGATCAATGCCTCGCCCACCCTCAGGCTCGAGATTGTCTTGAGGACGTCGGCCGTGAGCCCTTCGGAGCTGCGGCCGATGTGGTCTAGGTCGTACGGGTTCGTGACCCGCAATATGCAGTGCGTGTTGCACTGGCTGAGAGCGGTTGTCGAGAGCTGTATCGGCCTCTGGCTCACGAGGCAGAGCGAGGCGTGGAACTTGCGGCCTTCGCGGGCTATCTTCTCTATGATTCCTCTGCTTATCGCCGCCTCGCGCTTCGCGCCCTCTGGCGCGAAGTTGTGCGCCTCCTCGACTATGAAGACGAACGGCGGAACTGCGTTCGCCATCCTCGCATGGAAGAGCCTCTTCGCCAGGAACGTCACCACCATCTGCTTCTCGCGCAGCTCTGTCATGTCGGAAATGTCTATTATCATGGCATGCCCGGCCTTCGCGAGCTTGTCTATGGAGGGGTTGTCGAACGGCCCGAAGAGCTTTGTCGAGTCCAGGTCGTACAGCAGCGTCTGCAGTATGTCCTTCGTGGCCTGCTTCACCTCGCCGGCTTCCAGCTTCCCTATGACGGCCTTGAGGTCGTAGGTCTTCCCGCGGTTCTCCTCCCTCATGCTGTTCAATAATTTCTGCAGCTCTCGGCGCTGGACAGAGCTCATATGCGTTAGCGAAGCCACCATGTCCGCCGAGAGCGCCGGAACCCCTATCCTGAAATCCCTGCCCTTTATGACGTTCGTCTTTTGCGAATAGAGCTTGTCTTCCGCCATCGGCGAGTATTCGCCGTGCGTGTCTATGACCACGACAGCTACCTGGCCGTGCTCCGGCTTCCTGTCGACCAGTTCTTCTATCAGGTCAGCCACGCAGTAGCTCTTTCCCGAACCGCTTATCCCGAGTATTGCCATGTGCTTCTGAAGCGACCTTGTCAGGCTCAGCCTGACAGGCAGGCCGCTGTGCTCCATCGTGCCGAGCTGGAGGCCCTTCTGGCTGTCGAAGCCGAAGAACTTCGTGAGCATGTCATTGTCCGCCGGATAAACCTTAGACCCAGGGCTCGGCGGGAACGAGCTTTTGCGCAGGCTGCCGTCGCTGTAGACCCCGAGCGACTGGACGTCGGCCACGAGGTATTCCCACCTTTCGGCCGGAAATATCTGGCTGAGCGGCTTGCCTGAGCGCTCGAATTCCTTCACGCTCTCCGCCCTCTCGAAGTAGCGGTTCGTCTTGACTACGTCGGCTATGCGCCCTATCATCATCCCCTCGTCCGTCTCGACGCAGACGTGCTGGCCCTTTCTCGCCGCCCCGTCTATCACGAACGAGAAGCACGACGAGTTCGGGCTCCTGTCAGAAGATATAACCGTGCCGAGATGCATGCCTTTCTAATTGCTTTGTTAAAATTTAAAGGCTTATGGCGGCAATTCTTGTCATGGAAATCAGGTTCCTTGTCGAGCCGGCGCTGCTTGCGGACGGCACCCTTGTCGTGGCGGACCTGCACCTGGGCATAGAGGCCGAGCTCGCCAAGAGCGGTGTCAACATACCGTCGCAGATGCCCTCTGTCCAGAAGAGGATAGAAAACCTCATCGGCAGCACGAAGGCAAAGCATCTCGTAATCCTTGGCGACGTGAAGCACAACGTGCCCGGCTTCAGCTGGAACGAGAGGAAGGAGCTGCCGGGCTTCCTGGCGGCGCTCGCATCAAAGGCCAGGCTCTCCATAGTGAAGGGCAACCATGATGGCGGCATCGAGGCGCTCGCCCCGGAGGGCGTGAAGGTCTACGGCCCCGGCGGCTTCAGGCTCGGAGACATCGGCTTCGTGCACGGCCACGCTTGGCCGTCCCCAAGGCTGCTTTCCTGCAGGACGCTCGTCATCGCGCACTCCCACCCGTCGGTGGAGTTCTTCTCGTCCGGCGCGCGGGTGACCGAGCACGTGTGGCTCCGCTGCCCTGTCGACAGCAAGGTCATGGAGGGGCATTACGGCCGCCCTTGCGGGATAGAGGAAGCCATAATCATGCCCGCCTTCAATCCGCTCAGCGGCGGCTCGGCCTTCAATTCAGAGGGCTTCAGGCCCATCGGCCCGCTCCTTGCTAACAGCGCGGTCGCCTGGCGCGAATCCAAGGTCTATCTTCTCGACGGCACCTATCTCGGCGCGCTTGAAAAGCTTAAGAGCAGGGAAGGCAAAGATTAGGCATGGCGCTGGAAGCCGTATTCGGTTCCGTCTTTACGATACTGATAGCGGTGCTGGCCTTCATAATAATCTGGAAGATATTCAAGAACCTCCTCGGCGCGATAATACCTGCAGTGCTCCTGTTTGTCGTGCTCTGGGTGTTCGGCGGGTTGATGGGGACTATCCTCAGCATGATCTTAGTGATAATCGTCTTCATACTGATTTGGAAGGTCTTCAAAAGGCTGATCGCCGCGCTCGTCCTTTCGGTCATCCTGTTCTTGCTGCTCTATTTCATGGGCTGGATATGAGCCTCCTGTATTCCTTGTGCAGAGCGTCCACTTCGCGCATGCCTATGCGAACTGTCTTGAGTCCACCTTTGCCGTCGAACACCTTTGCTTTGTGATTCACTAGCGCTCCGGAGAACGTCTTCGGTATGTGGAGCAGCTCGTGTATGAGCGTCTTCTCCTTCTCCTCCTCGCTGAACCTGTCGAACCTCTCGGATATGACCTCTATGACGTAATGCGCCTCTATGCCCAAAGCCTTCTTCCATATCCTCGGCATGCTCCATATCCTTGCGCAGGCCCTGCTCGAGCTCCCGCTCGAGCGCATGCAAGCGACCCGTTGCGTGTCTATGTGGTGCATCCGGAGGCCGCTCACTATCTTCTCCACCTTCTCCTTCACGTCAGGCGCTGGCTCGAACCTCATATCGCCACCCTTATTATCCCGAGCACGCAGGCTATGGCGACCGATATGCCTATGACGAGCGCATATTCCGCCAGGCCGCCTGTGGTTACTGGCCCGCGGAACCTTGGCTTCGGCAGCGGCCAGAAGGGCATGATGCCCGTATGGGTGAGGGAGTCCGCCAGGAGGTGCGAAGCGAAGCCTATCGCGAACGAAGTCGCTATCTGGTTGTTCATCAGCCCGCTTGCGAACCCGCCGATGATAGCCAATCCGAGCGCCCAGAAGTTATGGAGCAATTTCCTGTGCATGAACTTCAGGTCCAGGTCAGGCACCATCGCGCCGATGAGGCTGAACGCCATCATCAGCATCGGATAGCCGAGCCTCACGTTCAGCGCGAGGAAGAGCAGCGCCCCGAACAGAAGATGGGTCCTTTTCAGCATATGCCTTATATTGCGGCGCTTGCTTTAAATCCTTTGCCGCCGAACTTTTTTCATGTTTTACGTGCTTGAGCTTGAGGGCTGCCCTCTCAGGGAATGCAGGTTCAGGACTGATATGACCCAAAGGCTGGTCATGACTGAGGAAAGGCGCAACAGGATTCAGCTTGCCCCGGAATTCCGTGTGCTGGATGAAAATTTGAGATGCTACTGCACAGGCTCGATGCGGATGAATGGCATCCCGGAGCCGGTTGAAGTGGAGTTCGAGCGCAACATTGGGAGGGGCTGCTGTCTCAGGTTGCGCAAGGACCAGGTAACCGAGGAATACCTTGACAAGATTTCCAGGTATTTCGAGGCCAAGCGCGTCCTGGAATCGGACGTCTAGAACGGCCTCTGCTCCCTTCTGAGCCTTATAAGTCCGGACATCGCTCCGACGCTGTCCGTTATCTGGTCGTATATCGCGCCTGCGTCGGCCTCGCTTATCTTCGCCCTCACGTCGGCCTCTATCAGCGGAGCTGGGAAGCCGTAGCTCGGGTTGCACACTGTCGCGAGGACGAGGCCGGCTATCTTATCGGCGGTCGCGCATATCACTTCCGCCTCGTAGGCAGCGCTGTAGAAATCTATGCGCACGGGCCTGTCGAACTGCGCGGTCTTCAGGTAGAAGCTGTAGATGTTCCTGCCGAACTGCCCGAGGCTGTTCAGGACCGGGTGCTCCTGGCTGTTCTTGGCATAGGTGAAGACGAACGTCCTCTCTCCCTCCTCGAGCATATGGTGAAGTATGTTCGTGTCGCGGGCCCCGTCCATTATGCGCCTGAGCTCGTCCACCTTCACGCTCCTGACCTTCGAGAGCATCTCCTCCGAGACTATCTCGCAGAAGCGCCTGCCGCGCGTGTCCTCTATGCAGCCGGCCAGCATCCCTCCTGCGCTCGCCATGTACAGCCGCTTGTAGCTCTCGACCATCCTGTCGTACATCGGAGCCGCCTTGCTTCCTTTCCCGGGCACGTCCGAGGAATGCGGCACTATTGATCCGTCCATCAGCACGAGGTTCGGCTTGTATTTCTCGAAGCATTGGCACGCGGCCTCCACCTCGCCTGTTGCGCGGAGCAGGCCAGAGCTTACCGCGAACTCCTCGTCCGAATACGGATCCGATGCTATGAATATCGCAGGCCCGACTATAGGGCTCGGGAAGTATTCCACTCCCTTGAGCCCGCCTTTCTCGTAATCGAACACGGCCGCGACTGCGCGCGTGATTATCATGTCCAGGCCGTGGCAGGCCTTCTGGCTCAGCCCGCCATCAACGCCCGCGACAATGCGCTTCTCTAACGGATCTCTCGCGACCTTCCGCGAAAGGAACGGCTCGAGCACGTCCTTCCTTTTCAGGCTGAAGGTGGGCTTGAGCTCCCTGAGAAAAACACCGAGCCTCTCCCTGTCGTTTTCTACCTCCCTCACCTTTTCGGCTATCGCCGGTATCTGTTCCGAGAGCGAGTGCATAGGTAGGAATGTGCGCTCAATATATAAAAACACGAGAGGTAATTCAAAGGCATGATCATAGCTCGCGGCGCAGAGGCCGTCCTCACCAGGGGCGACGGAAAGCTAATCAAGGAAAGGGTGAAGAAGGGCTACCGCATACCAGAGCTCGACGAGCGCATACGCAGGGAGCGCACGCGCCGCGAGGCC
>JAWABM010000020.1:0-10442 GCA_038999215.1 Candidatus Aenigmatarchaeota archaeon
GCCAATGCGCTCCTGAACTGCGCCACCGAAACCAAAGAGGCGACGCTGTACCTTTATACAGAGAGCTTGAAGCCCGACGGCGAGCATTTCAAGGAGGGCTTCTGCCTGGGCTGTCTCGGTCTTATGCTCAACGCCGGAATAGAGCGGAGCGTTGTAAGATCCGTCGCACAAGATACCGTTGAAAAGTACGTGTATTACAAACCGGAGCTGAAGAAGATGTATCTGGAGCGCCAGAGATGAAACTTTATAAGCGTTGGCAAGGCTAATTCTACTTGATTGCTATGGTCGTGAAATCGCACGGGCCGAGAAGAAGGACGAGGGCTAAGCTCAGGGGAGGTCTCAAGCTCACAGTCAACAGGTATGTCAGTGACTTCCCGATTGGCTCTAAGGTAGTCTTGGTTACTGACCCCGCGTCGCACCGCGGCATGCCTTTCAGGCGTTTCTATGGCCTGACAGGCACTGTCATGGAAAAGCGCGGCCGCTCTTTCATAGTGCAGATAAAGGACAGCAACAAGCTGAAAAAGATAGCGGTCAGGCCCGAGCATCTCAAAGCGCTTTAGAGACGTACGGTCCGTCCAGTTTGTATCCAAGTTTATAGAAATATTCTCTGACGCCGACGCCTGCTATCACGGCCATCTTTTCATAACCCGCTTCCTTTGCGACGCTTTCGGCTTCGGCCATGAGCCTGCGGCCGTAGCCCTTGTGCTGCCATTCGCCCGGCGTTCCAATCGCTGCCTGCGGGCCGAAGGTGTGCAGTTCGCGCACAAGCGCGGCTCCGTCAAGTTCCGGTCTGAAGGGGCTGCCCGGCAGGCGCAGCCTGAGCAGGCTAGCTATCATCCAGTCGCTTTCGAAGCTAAGGAATATCTCCTTTCCGCCGCTTGCATTGTAATCCGTCCGCTTTAGCTCCATGTTGCCCGCATGCTTGCCAGCCCTCATTCCGTGGCCGACCTCCCTGCAGCGTATGCAGCCGCATTTTGCGCCGGTGGTGTTCATTCGTTCTTTTATCGCGTCCCGCAAGTGAGAATACCTGCAGTCGGAAGCTATGTACTGCGCAGGTATGTCCCTCATCACGCGCATTATGCGAACGTGCTGCGGGACAATCTGCTTTATCCTGACAATCGTATCGACTATCTGCCCTGTCGTGTACGGCTTGAAGTCTTTCGCATTGAACGCCTTTTCCAGGGGCGTGCCCTTTATCACGAACGTGGGATATATCTTCACTTGGTCCGGTTGGAACCGCTCGTCGCTGAAGAGCGTGCGGAACGTCTCGACGTCGCTCTCGGGCGTCGCTCCCGGCAGGCCGAGCATCATGTGATAGCCGACCTTGAAGCAGGAATCCTTCAGCAGCCGCGTCGCCTCGATTACCTCGGCGGTGCCGTGGCCCCGGTGCGTTGCGGCCTGTGTTTTGTCGTCGAGCGTCTGCACGCCGATTTCTACGCGCGTCGCTCCAATGTCCAGCATTTCATCTATGTGCTCTTCCTTGCACCAATCCGGCCTTGTTTCCAGGCACATCGCAACGCACCTGTGCTTCGCGGTTTCGTTCGCTTTCTTCGCCTCTTCAAGGCCGGCCGCAGCCGCGCCGTTCATGCCTTCGAAGCATCCCTTAACAAACCCCCGCCGGTAATCTGCGGGGTAGGCGGTGAACGTCCCGCCCATGACAATGAGCTCTATCTTGTCGGTCGCGTGCCCCATCAGGCCCATTATCTTCAGCCTTGCCTCCACCTGCCGTCGCGGGTCATAGTTGCAGTCAATTGCCCTGAGCACGACCGGCGAGGTCGGTGTGTACGATTCCGGCACGCCTGAATAGGAGGGGCAGTAGTCGCACTTTCCATGCGGGCAGGGCCGGGGCTTGAGCATGACCGCCAGCGGCGTCACTCCAGAAATTGTGCGCACTACCTTTTTCATAAGGCTCTTTTGCGAGCCAAGATATTTATAATCAGTCCAATTTCCCTGCTTTCGCCTTCTTCAGCAGCAGCGCCTTCAGCATCTTCGCATGCCTCTCCTCGTCGGCCTTTATCCTCCTGAACGCGGCAGCGCATTCCCTGTCTTTCGCCTTCTCTGCGTCCCTTATGTAGCCGTCCGCGCACCAGAGGAACTGGAGCTTCTTTGCAAGCTGCTTCATGATGTTGTAATTGCAATCGCAGATTATGCATTTCTTTCCCGCCATGCTTGCACCCCTTAATAGTTCTCCGCGGAAGATTATAACCTTAACCTTCCACGCCGAGCTCCTTTGAGAACTTGTATATCCAGAGCAGGTACAGCAACCCCAGCCACATGATTACGAAGACGAAGTTCACGTGCTCTTCCGGGAACGCGATGTCGAGCACCATCTTCACGCCGTTGTAGAGCACGTACACGAATATTATTACGAGGAAGAACAGCGGAAAACGCTTCCATGCGGGGATGAATTTCCCCTTACCCAGTATGGTGGTGGCCGTTGTTCCTGTGACGCCGAACATAAGCGGCTCGAGATACCAGAACAGGATGAACAGGGCGCTGACATTTATCATTTCCTTTATGTACATCTTGAAGTACAGCGTCATCAACGCCAAGGCGATTATGAATATTATCCATATGTAGGCATAGGTGTCTTGCTTCAGTTCCCTCGCCTTCTTTTGTGCTATTTCCTTCGGATGTATTTCGATAGTTTTGGCTTTCTTCGGCTTCGCTTCAGCTGCCTTCTGCTTCGGCATGGGATACTTATGTCGGAGCCTCTTTTTAAACTTTTTCCGCCCTGCGGCTAAAGCATTTAAGCAATCCTTGCAGAACTTATTGCTAGGCGGGGGTGGCCAAGCCAGGTCTAAGGTGCTAGGTTGAGGGCCTAGTGGGTTAGTCCCTTCGAGGGTTCAAATCCCTTCCCCCGCACCATTGTGATTTTTATGACAAGAAGCGGGACGGATTTCAGTTTCATTGAAAGGAGGGTCAGGGGCAGGAAGGACAGGTACAGGCTCGAGAGCATCAAAAGGGATTGGTATAAGATAATGAAGGAAGGGCAGGTCATCAAGGACAGGAAGCTATTCAGCATGAAGATCGGAGAGTACAGGTTCTGGTTCAGGAGGGGCAGCGCGCCGTCCTCGATCGATACCTACCTTGAGGTGTTCAAGGACAACAACCACATGAAAGTTCCCGGCTTCAAGGGAAAGGGCAACAAAGTCGTTTTGGATATAGGAGCGAACGAGGGATTTTACACTTTTGGCATGAAAAAGAGCAACCCGAAGCTTAAGATAGTCGCTGTCGAACCGGTGCCTGCGACATTCGAACTGCTTAAGAGGAACGTCCTCGGCAACGGGTTGAAGGACATTGTGCTTGTGAACAAGGCGCTCACGCGCAGGAAGGGAAGGATAACCTTTGAGATAGTGCCCGAGGTTTCGGCAGTCTGCGGCCTTGACATAGCGATGCAAAAGCGGCCGTGGCTGGACACCAAGAGGATAAAGAAAATCACAGTGGAGTCAACGACATTGGCGGATTTGTGCAAGGAGCTGAAAATCGGAAATATAGACATCCTAAAGCTGGACGTGGAGGGGAGCGAACTGGACATATTGAGAGGCAGCGCTGACTTCCTGCCGCATATAAGTAAGATTGTAATAGAATGGCACAGCGAGAAGCTGAAAGAGGGCTGCAAGAGCTTCCTCAAGAAGAAGGGCTTCAGGCTGGTCAGAGAAGAGAGTAAAATGTGCGGTGATCTCTATTTTGTTAACACGCGCCGTACAATCCTTTTATAATCGTTCCTGTTCTATAAAATATGGAGGATGCGGATGACGGACGACGTCGAAGGGAACAGCAGGGGCTTGCATATCGCGATAATACCCGACGGCAACCGCAGGTACGCCCGCAGACATGGCATGCCGGTCTGGTGGGGCCACATGAAGGGTGCGCAGAAGCTCAAGGAAGTTTCGGGCTGGTGCCTGAAGGAGCCGGACGTCGGAATGGTAAGCGTATATGCGCTTTCTACGGAGAACCTGAAAAGGAGCAAGGAGGAGCTCGACAAGCTCTGGGAAATATACAACAAGGAATTCACCAAGCTCGTAGATGACGAGAACATAAGGAAGCAGGGCCTGAGGATAAGGATTGTCGGCAACAGCGGCATGTGGAGGAAGGACGTCAAGCAGGCGGCCAAGGACCTGATGAGCGCAACAAGGACCTACAGCCGCGGGGTCCTGAACATACTCCTCGCCTACGGCAGCCAGTTCGAGATAGTGAATTCCGCCGTCAAGCTCGCTGCGAAGGGGCTGAAGACCGTTCCGCCGGTGGAGGAAAGCTTCAAGAAGTTTCTGATGGTGAACCAGCCTGTCGACCTTATAATCAGGACAGGAGGGGAGCACAGGCTCAGCAACTTCCTTCTTTACCAGTCGGCTTACGCCGAGATATACTTCTCCGACACGTTGTGGCCGGACTTTTCCAAGAAGGAATTCAGGAAGATTCTGGATTGGTACAGGAACAGGGAAAGAAGGATAGGCCGCTAGATTGACTTGAACAGCTTCGCCACTTTGTCCTTGCCGACGGCAAATATGAACGGCGCCAGCCTCGGCCCCTTGTCCCTGCTTATCAGTACCAGGTAGCAGGCGCTGAAGAATTCCTGCGGCGTCAGCCCGTTCTTTTTGGCCAGCTCGTTGAACAAATCTATCAGCTCCTGCTCGTTGGCCACAGCCTCGAGCTTCGAGCCCAGCTCCCTGACCGCGCTCTTCTGCGCATCCATCATTATCATGTCCGGAGCCTTAGAGTTTACCTTGAAAACGTAATCCTGCGGGGCATGCTTGTTGAGCCAGTTCCTTGCGCAGGTAAGTATGGCTAGGTATCTCCTTTTGCTCTCTTCGCTGAGCGGCTCTTTGACGGCTTCCAGCGCTTTCTCTGGCTCCCTATAGATGTTTATCAGCTCCGCGCAGTGCTTGAACGCCGGCTGTACGGGCATCTCCTTCGGTGGAGCGTCAGGCATTGACATCTCGTAGACGCGCTTCCAGTGGCTGGCGCGCTGGTCCTCGGTCCTGCCGAAGTATATCCTCTCGGTCTGGTAGAAGTCCTCATAGACCTTGAATACCTCCTCGTCCATCGGTATCGACAGCTCCTTGACAGGTTTGGTGCCTGCGAAGAAGAACCTGACGATCTCCGGCAGGTATATCTCCAGCACGTCCACAAGCCTTATGACATTGCCTAGGGATTTTGACATCTTGCCCCCGCCCTTCGGTATCACGAAATCGTACATGAAGCGGACCGGCGGGGCCTCCCCGTAGACGGCTTTGATTATCTCGTGCCCTGTGTCTATCGATCCGCCAGGCGCGTTGTGGTCCTTGCCTCCGCCCTCACAGTCCACTTTCTCGAAATGCCATCTCATAGGCCAATCCACCCTCCAAGGCAGCTTCACGCTCCCGTTCTCCTTGAAGTTTATCCTTCCCTTGTACCCGCAGGTGCACTCGTATTCTATCGTGTATTGGCCGTCATAGCTCTTGACCTCGCCTTCGTCGCGCTTGCATTTCTCGCAGAACACGTGCAGCGGCCACCACTGCGGCGGCAGCTGGTCATCCTTATTCCTGTATTTGTTCAGCACGTCCCTTATCTTGCTGCGCGCCAGCATGCAGGTCCTTATCTCGTCCGCATATACGCAGTCCCTGTACATCCTGTTCTGGTGTATGAATTCCGGCTTTATCCCGACTTTCGGCAGGGCGTCGCTGACCTCGCGCTCCATGTGCTCTGCGTAGTTTGAATGGCAGCCGTAGGTGTCCGGCACGTCAACGATGGGAAATCCCAGGAACTTGTGCAGCTCCTCCCGTTTCGGCACGTTCTCCGGTATCCTTCTGAACCTGTCATAATCGTCCCATGAGTATATGAACCTGACGTTCTTTCCAAGCGAGCGGAGGCCGCGCGCTATCAGGTCGACAGTTATCATCTCCCTGAAGTTGCCTATGTGTATCGTGCCTGAGGGCGTTATCCCTGCCGCGACCACGTACGTGGCCTTGTTCCCCCTCTCCTTCAAGACCTTCCTGGCCAGCTGGTCCGCCCAGAACTTCTCCTCTTCCATACCAAACCTTATGCTCAGTTTAAATATATATTTGGGCTATCCTAAACAAAGAGAAGGTGAAAAGGTGGACATATACTTCGTTTCCGTCGTGCTGTTCTTTGCGCTGCTCGCGGTGCTCATATATCGCGACAGGAAGAACGTGGAGTTCAAGTACGTGGTCGTCATGAGGAGGACAAAGAGGTTCAGGGACCTGATAGACGGCGTCGCCGGCCTCTCGCCGAAATGGTGGAAGAGGGTGTACTCGTTCGCCATAGCGGTCTGCTTCGCCTTCATGGTGGTCGGCGTTTTTTCCATATCCGAGGTGAGCGTCAGGATACTGCTCGGCATGGTGAAGCAGCCCGGCCTGCAGCTGATACTTCCAACGCCTGTAGCGAGCGGGGCTGTCGGTCCCGGCTACATACTGATACCCTTCTGGTTCTGGATAGCGGTCATAGGCATAATACTCGTGCCGCACGAGTTCTCGCACGGCATCGCCGCGCGAGCCGAGAAGATAAGGCTCAAGTCGGTTGGCCTGATGCTACTGGCCATATTCCCAGGGGCGTTCGTGGAGCCCGATGACAACCAGCTCAAGAGGTCTAAGCTGACGACGAGGCTCAGGGTATTCGGTGCGGGCTCCTTTGCCAATTTCAGCGTCGCCCTGCTGGTCTTTTTGTTCACCGCATTCGTCGTCTGGCCGGGCTTCGCGGTGCCTGGTGTGAGCATACTCGATGTGAACGAGACCGGCCCGGCATATGCCGCGGGCATAAGGCCGAACATGACTGTGACCGAGCTCAACGGAAGGCCGGTCGAATCGACCTTCATGGAGCATCTCGGCGGCAGGGGTTATTTCGCCGATGAGATAGCCGGCCTTAGCAGGGGCGATATGCTTACGATGGTGGCCGACGGCAAGGCCTATTCGATGGTGCCGGACTTCAACGAAGCGACGAACACGACGAGCATAGGGATAACTTACAAGCCGCTGTTCAGGTCGGACGAGACGTTCTTCCTTTCGAGCGTAATCCCGTTCCTCAACATGGTATGGCTGTTCTCCCTGGCGGTCGGTATGGTCAACCTGCTGCCGCTCTATCCGCTCGACGGCGGTCTTATGTTCGAAGCGATTAGCCAGAGATATCTCAAGAAAAGGTCGAAAGTCGTCGTGAAGGCAGTCACGATACTGATGCTTTTGATAATGCTGTTCGACTTCTTCGGTCCGGCGATGCTCAATCCTTAAAGGATCTTCAGTTCCTTGAAGCCGCTGTTCCTTTCGAGCAGCTCCCGGATTATCTTTATCTTTGCGCCCGCCTTGCCTATCACGGCCCCCCTCTCCTTGGAAGGTATGTTCACAACTATCTTCTCCCCCTCTATTCCGACCTTCTGGGCCTGCGGTATCAGGTTCTTTACGAATTTCGTTGTGTCATATGAGAATTCGAATATCTTTATCGGCTTCTGGAGTATGCGTTCCGCGTTCTTTATGTTCTTGCCTTCCTTGCCTATGGCCATCGCGGCTCTGCCCTCGCCTACGAGGAAGTACAATGTCTCGCAGTTTATGTAGTCCCTCACCTCGCAGCCCGTGAGGTTCTCGAACGCCGCTATGGCGAGGATGTCTTCAGTGTTGAACTCTTTCATTGAAGCACCGCATCATTTCCTTATGGCCATTACTGAAATCCCGAAGGGCTTGCCGCAGAACACGCCCAGCTGCTTCCCTGTCCCGCCGAATGTCCTGACGTCTATCTCGGCCATCTTCTGGTAGTGGCTCACGTCCTTCATCACGCTTTCTGGCGTGTTGCTTGACATCACCACCTTCTTCACTCTGCCTTCCTTGATTGCCTTCAGCACCTCCTTGGTGCCTATTATCGCCTTGTCCGAGGCGACAGCAGCCTTGATTTCGTCTTCCAGAGCCATTTTGAAATTCCCCCTTTGAGAATAGTTAAGCATCGAACAGATTTAAACATTACTCTTTCTTCGGCGGCTTGAAAGTGAGGTCGAACATTCCCGTGCCTGCGGGCACCACCTGGTTTATCATGACGTTCTCGACTATGCTCTCGAGCTTGTCCGTCTCGCCCGTGACAGCGGCTTTGGTGAGGTGCTTTATTGTTTCCTCGAAGTTGGCCCTCGCCAGCACCGAGCCCTTCGCGCCCGCGATTCCGTACCTTCCTATGGCCTTGACCATGCCGTCGGCCGACATTACGTCCGCGACCAGCATGATATGCCTTATGTCCACGTCGAGCCCCTGCTCTTTCATGGCCGAGGCCGCCTCATTTATTATCGCGTTCCTGGCCGCTTCCACGCCGAGCGTCTTGTATATTTCATGAATGTTGTTGGTGGTAGTCCTGCTCGCGTCCACCCCTCTGATTTCGAGCACCTTCGGGAAGTTGCTTCCCAGCGTGGTTATTATCCAGTCGCCTTCTCTCTGGTTTATCACTGCCTGCACAATGCCCTTGACTCCGCCAAGGTGCGTGTCGAGCACCTTGGCTTTGAGCCTCTGCATGTCCTTGACAGTGTATTCGCATTTGGGCTTTATTGCGAAGCTGTCCTTCCTCGCCCTGACCTCGAAATCCTTCAGTGCCTCCTTCAGCCCGCTCTCCACCCTGCTCATGGTGAGCCCGCTGGCCCGCATCTCCTTCTGGTCTATCACGGCCTCTATCAGGCCGTTTGCAAGGTCTATCGAGGTCGAATAGGCTATGTCGCTGAGCTTGACCTCCCTTATGTCGGAGGCTATTTCATAGGCCTTCTCCTTCGTGTTGAACGCGGGCTTCAGGTAGATGGTCATGCTCGGCGTTGTCGGCGCCCTCCTGGCGTCGAATATCTCGACCAGCCTCGGAAGGCCGAGCGTGACCTCTATCTGCGCCGCTCCTGCCACATGGTAGGTTCTCATCGTCATTTGCGTCGCTGGTTCGGATATGCTCTGCGCCGCCACCATGCCTATGGCCTCGCCGGGCTCGTACAGGCTCTTGTTGTACATCTCGATGAGCCTTTTCTCGACCTTCGCCTTCTGGCCGGCAGTGAGCTTGTATTCCTTCATCTTCTTCTTCGCGTCCTCCTGCAGCTTCGGCGGCAGCTCTTCGAATTTTTCTACCATCATACAACACCCTTTATTATTTCCTCGACGTCGATCTTTCCCCAATCCGACCTAGATGGGTCCACGCCGTCCTCTCCCGGCTTGAACTGTATTATGACCTTCCTGTTGTCCCTTATCGTGCCGTCGTACTCGACCTTGAGGTCCTGCAGGGCGTTCATAAGCCTGCGCTCAAGGTATCCGCTGTGCCTTGTCCTGAGCGACTTGTCCATGAGGCCCTCTCGTCCGCTCAGCACGTTGAAGAAGAACTCGAACGGGTTGAGCCCGCTCTTGAACGAGTTGGCAACAAATCCGTGGGCCATCGGCGACAGGTCGCCCGTGACGAAGTGCGGGAGTGTCCTTCCCCTGAACCCCCTGTGTATCCTTTCGCCGAGCACGTGCTGCTGTCCGACCACGCCGTTCAATTGCACGAGGTGCGTCACGTGGCCCCTTGCCCCGGATTTGGCCATCACCACTGCGCTGTTCTCCACAAGGTCGGAAGTGACTATCCCTCCGACCGAATTGGTGAGGTTCGCCAGCAGCTTCATGGTCTGCGCCTCGAAGCTCCCTTTCATGTCCCTTCCCGGCAGCACCTCTATCCTGCTGTTCTTGAAATCGTCAATGAGCTGGTTCGCGCCAGCCAAGCCTTTCTCTATCTCCTTCTTGACCTTCTCCTTCGTGGCCTCGTTCATATCCATGTCATCTATCCCGACGGTGAAGCCATGATTCTCCAAAAACATTATCCCCAATAGCGCCACCCTGTCCACGAACCTGTGCGCCTCCTCTGCGCCGAATTCCCTCTCTATCCTGTCTATTATCTTCCCGGCCTCTCTTCCTATGGCCTTCTTATCTATCACCCCGCGCTCGAGCTTCCCGTTCCTTATCACTACGTATCCGTCGTTCGGGCAGGTCCCTTTCACGCAGTTCTCGCAGCCGCAAACCTTCGCCTTGAACTCCATGTTGAGCCCCTTTGGCAGCAGGTAGGAGAAGACGTCCTTCCCGCTTATCTTCTTCTTCTGCGGAAGGTCGGCGTCTATTCCGAGCTGAGAAAGCAGCCTGAATGCATCCTCCCTCCGGATTTCGGTGCCGGGCTTCGTGAGAAGGTATATGCCAGAGACATGGTCCTGCTCGCAGCCTATTATCGGGCCGCCGAACCTGGGCGAACGTATGTGGTTCTGCACGCTCATCAGAAGCTCGGCCTCGGCGCGCGCCTCCTCTGTCTGCAGCACGTGCAGGTTCATTTCGTCCCCATCGAAATCCGCGTTGTACGGCGGGCAGACGCAAAGGTTGAGCGTGAATGTCCTCCATGGCTGCACCCTGACCTTGTGGGCCATTATTGACATCCTATGCAGCGATGGCTGCCTGTTGAAGAGCACGACGTCCCCGTTCTGCACG
>JAWABM010000021.1:0-9897 GCA_038999215.1 Candidatus Aenigmatarchaeota archaeon
TCTGGATACCTTTGTGAGCTTCTGATAATCAAGTACGGCTCTTTCATGAGCCTTGTCAGGGAGGCGTCCGGATGGCATGCCGGTGTTGCTATGAGCCTGAAGAAGGCGAAGGAGGGCAAGTTCAGGGCACCTCTTGTCGTCATAGACCCAGTCGACCCGAACAGGAATGTGGCCGCGGCTGTCTCGGCGGAGAGCTTCTACAGGTTCGTGAAGGCCTGCGCGGCCTTCGTAAGGTTCCCACATCCGAAGATGTTCGCCGTTGAGAAGGGCAGGCCGTACTCAGGGAAGGAGATATTCGCTGAGATGAGGGCGCGCGGCAGCAGGTTCTACGCGATCCTTTTCAAAAGGCCGGATATTGTCGATGACACGCTCTGGCCGCAGATGAGGCGCGCGTTGGCGAGGTTCGAGGGCCTTCTGGCCGACGGCGGCTTCAGGGTCATGCGCTCGGACTGCTTCGCTGATGCGAACGAGTGCCTGCTCCTGCTCGAGCTCGAGATATGGAAGGTGCCGTGGTTCTACAAGCACATAGGCCCGACGATATACTCCACCCGCCAGAGCGTTGAGTTTCTCAAGCGCTACAAGGACAGCAGGGTCTACGTTGTCGGCGACGATTGGGCGGTCGAATCAAGGCGCAGCCATACTGTGGCGCTGCCTTTCCTGAAGGAGTTCCTTTCAAAGGACGTCAGGGCGCTCGAGGGGGCCGGGATGCCCAGCAGGATAGCCCCGGAAATTGCGAAGGCAAAGGTGGTCAGCGGAGCCGGCGCAGTGAAGCTTCTGGCCGGCCTGCCGGAGAGCTTCAGAATATTCATCAAGGACTACTTCGAGAAGAACCTGAACTTCGTCTCATGAGTGCGCCTTTGCGGGCGATGGCGCAACTTCTGCTATGTTGTCTATGTCCATCAGGTGCACGCTGCTTTCCGTGCCGAGGACGGCATCCCTGATTTTGGCGTAGAAATCAAGGGAGCTTGCGTTTCTCGCGTCGTAAACCAGCACCTTGCCGTCGTCGCAATGGAACATGTATGCCGGATATTCCCCCCATTCGAGCTTTTCAACGTATGCGCCCCACAGCTCGCTCTTCCCGAAATCCCCTTTGAGCCTCCTGAGATCGTCCGAAAAGTACGTGCGTATCTTCTCCTCGAATTCCCGCATTTTCATGAAAATATGTGCATGTTGCAGGCTTAAAAACATTGAGGAACGCTTTTTAATCAGTCCCTGCACATTCTATTCATGCCGGAGCCGATAAAACTGGTGTTCTTGGGCACGGGCAGCGGCGTGCCAACGCTCAAGAGGGCGCATCCCGCCATACTTTTCCGCCGCGGCGCGGACTGCTTCCTTCTGGACTGCGGCGAGAATGCGCAGCTCGGCCTGCAGCGCGCAGGCGTCAGCCCTATGAAGATAGGCAAGGTTTTCATAACCCATTGGCATGCCGACCATTTCGCGGGCCTGCTGCCGCTCCTGGAGACGCTCGATCTGGAGAACCGGGCTGTTCCGCTAGAGATTTACGGCCCCGACGCTTCCCGTTTCATGAAAGCGATGTGCGAACTGAGCTACTGCGGCTTCGGCTTCGAGGTCAGGCCAGTGGATGTCGGCACAAGGGCAGTCGCAAGGCTCGTCAATGCGGAGGGTTATGAGATATTTTCTGTTCCGACAAGGCACAGCATACCTTCCGTCGGCTATATGTTCAGGGAGAAGCCGCATGTGAAGGTGAACATGGCAAAGGCCCGCAGGCTCGGCCTCGAGCAGGGGCCAGTGATGAAAAGGCTTAAGGAGAAGGGCAGCGTGGTTGTGAAGGGCAGAACGGTGCGCTTCAGCGACGTCGCAGAGGAAAGGCCTGGGAGGGTCGTGGCCTACTCGGGCGACACGATGGTCCACGAGCCGTTCTTCAGGGCCGTCGCAGGCGCCGATGTGCTGATACATGACGGCACTTTCGTGGAGCCGTTCATCGAGAGGGCCCACGCAACGATAAGGGACGTGGGCAGGATGGCCGCGAAATACGGGGTAAGGAAGCTCGTCCTGACGCACTTCAGCAGGCGCTACACCGACGACTCGGAACTGAAGAGAGTCGCGAAGAAGTCGTTCCGCGCCGCGGTCGTGGCGGAGGACGGGATGGAAATTATTGTGTAAGCTGCGGCGGCGCGTACGAGGGCGCCGACGGCACCCTGTATTTCGGCTTCCTCATCTTGAGGACCCAGAAGGCCGCGCCCGCAACGGCCAATACGGCTATGATTATTATCGCAATTAGGAGGACATCGAATCCTGGACTGACCTGTACCGTCTGCGCGGCGCTCTCCCCTGCGTCGGTGAAATCTCCGTCGCTGTTGAAATCCACGCAGGCCGCATAGGTGCGGTTGCCAGCAGCCGGCCTGCTGAAGCTTACTGTGCAGTTGCCGCCGGAGACCACGCAGGTCCCGACATGCTTGCCGCTGCACGTGCCTTCCTTCAGGAAAGCGACGTTGTTGTCGCAGGCCGCAGCGAGCCCGCTTATCTCAGCGCTGCAAACGCCGTCCGTCACGATGTTGAGCTTCGTGGTTCCTGTGCAGAAGGCCTCGCAGGCATAATTTTTGCATCGTTCTCCGGTAAGGCAGGCCCTGCATTCGCCTCCGAGGCTGTAGCAGCTGGCATCGGTGCCGTCGCACGTGCCCCATGTGCAGTCGGTTTTGCAGTACTTGTTGTTCCCGCTGCTTTCAGGGGGTTGGCATTCCACTTCAGTCAGGCTCTTGCACTTGCCGTCCCCTTTGCACCATCCGCAGCCGGCGTCATTGCAGGCAGTCTCGTTCGCGCATGCCGTGCAGTTGCCCTCGGCGCATGTCTTTGCGGCAGCTTCCGCTGCCACTACGGTCTTTGTGAAGCCCTTGACAGTGTAGCCGTTCATTATCTGTATGTCCGCGAGCGAGTCCACTCCGCGCATCCAGAGCGATGTCACGTCGAACGTGAATGTCTCGCCGCTCTGCGCCCCCGGCGCCATCTCGTAGACTATCAGAAGGTATTCGGTCTTTCCGACTGTCACCAGGAACTGGTCCGGTACGTTAGTGCTGTTTATCGCTATTGTGAGGTTGCCGTTGTCCGACGGATAGGTCCCGCTGCCGAGCAGCTTCTCCGTGCCGTTCTGGTATATCCCGTCGCCGTTGCTGTCCCACACGACGTCTACCTTGGTTATGCCGTCCTTGTCATTGCCTGTGCCGTAGGAGCTGAGCGTCAGGTTCAGTCCGGTCATGTTCTCTCCTGTGACGCTGACCGCCAGCTGCAGCATTTCGTTGTAGGGATCGCCTTCGCTGTACGTGTAATTATGATCGCCCTGCCCGCCCGAACCTGTGCCGCCCGTGGCGGTCCCGCTGCCCGGCCCCGGCCTGATTACCGCAAAGCCGATGCCGGTGTGGTTGTCAACCGGCTCTATGCACACCGGGCTGAGCCTTTCGTCGTATATGGCGTTCCTGTTTATGTCGATGACTATGTCATAGTTGCCGGGCTTCAGCTTGTGGTCCCATATTTTTGTGAGCGGTATCTTGCCGTTGTTGTCTGTCATGACAGGAGTCTTGATGACGTAGTTCGCCAGCGGGTCGCCGGGCATCCAGTTGTCCTTGTCGGGCATGATGTAAACATCCACCCAGAACGGCGCAGGGTACGCTTCGGGGCATTCGAGCGTCATCCAATACTGCGCGTAGACGTCGTCTGTTACGTTGAACACGTCGGTGTATTGCGCAGAGGCGTTGGATGATATCGCAACCGATATCGCGTTCGGCCCTGCGAAGGAAACAGCAGATAGCGCTATGAAAAGCATCGACATTACAGGCAAAGCAAGCAGTCTTCTCATAACATCATGATAATAATATCGATGTTCCTTTATAAAAAGATTAAAAAAGAGAAAAAGGGGTTTTGCCCCCTTATGCTCCAACAAAACCGGGTATGAAAGACGAAACAATCGCCGGCACCTGCAGCGAGACCACGTATGCGGCCACCAATGCCAAAAGGATTGATGGTACCGCTATCGCAATCGCGGCCTTGAACATCGGCAGCTTGTTCTTCTTCGCCATTCCGTACACCAGCACCGCCGGGGAGAATACCATGGCTATTATGTTTATGAAAGGTATCCATCCGAGCAGCAGCACAGGGTTCAGCGATGCGGCCAATGCGGCTAGGCAGTCGTTGTAGTTGCCCTTTCCTCCGAGCAGCATTGCGAACACGTACAGCACTATCGCGCCTATCACAAGGAACAAAATCGCTCCGATTATTGTCCCTATGAAGATAGTCGCTGCCGCCATCCCGACATCCAAGCCTATCGCCGGGAGCGCTATCGTGCTGAGCACGCTTCCCAGGCCAGCGTAGGCCGCGATGGCCAGGATTACTGCCGGTATCAGCGAGACGAATGCTATCCACTTGACCGTCTCGATTGCGTTGTCCGTCTTCTTGTCCAGATATTTTTCCACATTGAACATTGCGTCCAATGCGTTGTCAAACAACTTCATTGGTTTTCACCGGAGTATAATTCGGGTTTGCGCCTTATATAAGTCTTTTTCATGTTCGACATATGGCTTTCTTGAGAACGACAAAATCTTGCTGCATAATCTTCCTCATCGACGGGAAGCGGCTTGCGGCGGCAGGATGCGGCATCAATATGTATGTCAGCCTGCCTTTCTTTATTTTTCTGCCATGGTCCTTCGCAACGGAAAATCCTTTTCCGAGCAAAGCCTTCACGGCTGTTTTGCCCATTGGCACGATTATCTTCGGTTTCATTCCGGCTATCTGCTCTTGAAGATACGGCATGCACGCCTCAATCTCGTCCTTCTTCGGCTGCCTGTTGCCCGGCGGCCTGCATTTGACCACGTTGGTCAGGAATGCGTCATCCCTTTTCATGTCTATCGTGGCGAGCATTGCGCTGAGGAACCTGCCGGCCTTTCCGGCGAACGGCCTGCCTTCGAGGTCCTCCTCCCTTCCGGGCGCCTCGCCGACAAAGAAAACCTTCTTCCTTCCGCTGCCCTCGCCCGGCACCGCGTTCCTCCTGAACCTGTAGAGCCTGCACCTTTTGCAATTAATTATCTTCTCGTTCAGCGCTCCCATAAGAATTACTTCTTCACGAGCACCGCGTTGAGAACGCCGTCCTGCCCGGGCCTGCTGGTCACTTTTGCTAGGCCTTTCTCGGTCTCTATGACAGCGCCCTTGGTGAGTATGTTCATCCTGACGAAGTGCGGATTCGCGGGATTTTCCTTCACGGTTATTATTTTGCTCTTCACGGTCTTCCCTGTCCCTGGATCTGTGACGTTCGCGTAGTTCTGCTGCACGAGCATGACCTTCTGCCCGCCGCCGAGCTTCCTGAGCATCTTCTTCCTTTCGTCGCCTATCCTTATCGGCGTAAAATCCCTGCCTATGTCCATCTTCTTCTTTTTCCTGTTCGCGTTGAGCTTTCCGCCGGTCGGCTTCGAGCTCCTGCGTCCTTGCACCAGCATACAACCACATTTTCCTGTAAAGTATATAAGTCTTTCTGAACCGCCCAGATACGCATTTATATACTTGCGGCTTAATTAGAAAGAGTGGTTTTAGCATGAGTTCAAGACCTTTAGATGTTTTGGAAAAGGGGAGGGGCAAGAGGATTCTCGTCAGGCTGAAGAACGGGAGCGAGATACGCGGCAATCTGCAGGCGTTCGACCTCCACCTGAACATGTGGCTTGAGGATGCCGAGGAGACCAAGGAGGAGAAGACGGTGAAGCTCGGCGCCCTTCTGGTGAGGGGAGACACGATAATCTACGCCTCGCCTTCTAACAGCGAATAGGGGGATGCTCGATGGCAAAGGGGACGCCTTCCATGGGGAGGCACAACAAGATTACGCACATAAGGTGCAGGCGCTGCGGCCGGCATTCCTTCCACGTAAGGAAGCGCGTCTGCGCGCATTGCGGCTACCCGGCGCCGAGAATCAGGAAGTTCAGGTGGCAGTGGAAGGAGCCGATAGGCAAAAGGAACAGGAAGAAGTGAGTTCTGCATAATCTTTTAATAAGCTTGCCCCAGTATGTTATTTTGGGCTCATAGCTCAGTCTGGTAGAGCGACCGGCTCTTTAAGTTAAAAGAGCCATACGAGCTTTTTAGCTGTGAGTAAAACCGGTAGGTCGCGGGTTCGAATCCCGTTGGGCCCACCATTTTCTTTTTTAAATCTTGGTCGTCTTATTTGGGTGTATGAGGAAAGTGGCTGTTGTCGGCTCGGGGATGGGAGGGCTCTGCATCGCCTTGATATTGAAAAAGAACGGTTTCGAGCCAACCATCTTCGAGGCAAACGACCGGCCGGGCGGCTCGTTCTGGTCCTATGAGAAGGACGGATACCGCGTCGACACGGGCCTTCATATGCTCACGCGCGGGACGACCGGCGAGCTGCCTGTCCTGATGAAGAAGTACATCTCGCCGGACGTGTTCCGGAAGCGCTTTGTGGCGCAGAAATGCTACAAGTTCTACATCGGCGACAAAGGAAAGCCCCTGCCGATGAACCTGCCTTCGCTTATGAAATTCGACCTGCTCTCCATGAAGGAGCGCATGGCGTTCCTGAGGCTTTTCGTCCATATGCTGCGCGTGGGCAGGGAAGGCACGCAAAAGTACGGTCCGATAACATCTTACGAGCACATCAAGGATTATGTCGTCTCCGACCGCATGCTCGACCTGCTGAACGCGCTCTGCTGGATGAGCACCGGCTGCAATATCAAGGAGGGCGCGCTCGTGCGCTTCGTGGACACATTCGTCCGGCAGAAGCGCCTGACAGCGGGCTACGTAGCCAAGCACCTGCTTCCGCATGCCAAAGCATCTGAAGAGGACTGGTATCCCGTCGGAGGCCTGAAGGCTGTGCCAGAGCTCTTCATAAGGCAGGGCCTTGACGTCCGCTTGAAGTCAAAGGTCGACAGGATAATTGTGGAGAACAGAAAGGTGAAAGGGGTCGTTGTCAACGGAGAGCGCCACGAAGCCGATATAGTGATTTACGACGGAAAGGTCAGGGACCTGCCGAAAGTCCTCGAAGGCGGCTCCTACGAAGGGCCTGTCCCGAAATACGACGAGTACAAGGCGACCACCATCTGGCTCGGCTTTGACAGCGAGGTCGCGGATTGGCAGAGGGAGTCGCGCATACGCGTCATGCCCGGTCTGCAGTCGCCCCATTGGGGCGTCTTCATCTCCGATTTCGATTCCTCCGCGGCCCCGCACAACCACCAGCTTTTCGGCATGAGCGCGATAACGCACGGCAGCCTTAAGGAGCTCGTCGACTCTATGAGGCAGTCCATCGAAAAGCTGCTGCCGAACTACGAGAAGCACAGGGACATGGAATACGTGCAGGTCTGCCGCGCCGAGAAGACGCTGCAGCGCGCCGACAACGCCATGTGGTTCCTTCCTGAGCAGAGGACCAACATACAGGGTCTTTATCTGGTTGGCACCGATACCAAGGGTTTCGGCTCGGGCGGAACGCTTTGCGCGGATTCTGCGAACCGATGCTGGAGCTTCATCCAGCAGGACATGCGGTAAAGGTTTATATTTGAGATATTTTCTAATTGGGTTTTATGAAAAGGATGATGCCAGGCGAGAACCTCAAGGGAGAGATCATGCTCTTCTTCCATAAGAGGCTGCCCATATTCGTGTCGCTGCCGGTAGTGGTTTTCGGCATGCTCTATTACAGGCACATTTCGATATTGCTGGTCGGCGGGCTTGCGATGCTTCTTGACCTCGGCTGGGAATGTTATTTGACAAAGAAGGGCTTGTGGTCCTACAAGAGGTCGAGGTTTTTCATGATTTTTGGCAGGATACCGCTGGAGGTCCCGTTGATATACTTCTTTGTAGGTGCTGCTGTTTCCATATACATACTGTTCAGGCTCGGCTACGTCCCGGGTGCTTGAAATGGCGAAGGAAGTGTTGCGCAAGGCCTCGCCGAACCTTCTCGGCGTGCTAATATCCGCGGCAATAGGCCTGCTGTTCCTTGCGCTGTACCGCCATTGGCTCATGATAGAAATGGGCGTCATAGCGTTTGCAGCGGATGTTCTTTGGGAAATGCACGGCATAAGCAGGGATTGGTGGAAATACAGGGCTTCGCCTACATATAACATCATGGGAAGGCTTCCGATAGAGATACCGCTGACGTTCTTCTTTCTGGGCGTTTGGGCCGTCGGAATCGTGCTGCTCACGCTTTGACATGGAAATTTTTAAATAGGATTGCTCTATTAGAGGATATATGGGCATGCTGAAAAAGCTCAGGGCGCTGGTGTACGATCCGCTCTACATAGGCAGGAACTCCCTGATATTCGTTTTCGGGGCTGTGCTGTTCTACGTCGTCACAGGCGCGATGAGCCGCATGTCCCTTGTCGGCCTCCTCGGCTTCGTGATGGCCTACAATTCCGTCTACTACCTGAACGACCTCAAGGACTACGAGGAGGACAAGAAGGATCCTGTCAAGTGGAAAACCAAGCCCCTGCTGAACGGCTCCATGACCAAGAAGGAGATGGTCGCGACTTACGCGTTCTATCTTGTCGTTGGCCTGGCCGTTTCGTTCTATGTTGGCGCGCTCTTCGGCTCCCTTGTCGCGCTGATGCTCGTGCTAAACCTGCTGCATTCCTTCCTCTTCAAGAAAGTGTACTTCCTGCTGTTTTCGAACATGATAATAATACAGTCCCTGAAGATGACCCTCGGCTGGATGTCGGCCGCCCAGTCCTTCGACAGCTTTCCGTGGTTCTTCGTGCTTTTCTCGGGGTGCGTATATTCGCTAGGCTACCTTGTGTACAAGAAGGAGAGGAAGCTGGTCGAGGTCAACAGGGAGAAATTCAGGATGGGCAGGCTGGAATACATGAGATACGGCATAAAGAAGATATTCCGCACGCTCCTCAGGGAGCCCATAAACGCCTTTTTCCTGATGCTCACGCTGGCGATGTACCTGCTGTCTTACGTCCTCTATTCCTTCAGGCTGCATCTGCTGATGATGATAGCGGTCTCCGTCCTGATGTCAGTTTCTCTCAAGCATGTCAAGGGCGAGAAACTCAATCTTTACGCGACCTATCACGTCATCATAGACATGCTCTATGCCTCGATAATAATCACCTTCTACCTCTGCAGCACTCTGCCCGAGCTCGTCGCGCTCAACGCGCTCCTGTGAAGATATTTAAAACAAAGAGCATCATATGGATTATCGTGTCGGGGTGGCTCAGCCTGGTAGAGCGCACGACTCATAGCATACGCTTATGAGTGTCGAGGCACCAAGCCTGTGAGAAATCGTGAGGTCGCGGGTTCAAACCCCGTCCCCGACACCAAACATTTTTCTTTTTGCCTTGGCCTCAAGCGTTGCTATATGCCCCTTTATGCCGCTGCCGTTCTTCACAAAAGTGACCTTGCCTTTCCTTATGCTATCGATTATCGAGTCCGCGTCCTTTTTGCAGCTGAACATGTTCAGCGCCAGGCCCACTTCCTGCGGCGTGTGCGCGTCGCTGCCCACGACCATGGGCAGCCTGCGGCTCAGGGCGAACTCTTCGGCCTTGGTGTTGAACCTCTTGAAAAGCACTCTTGAGTTGAAAACTTCCACCGCATCCACCCTTATCTTTTCCAGCGTGCTCCCGATGCCTGTCAGCCTCGCGATATCGAACGGGTGCGGAGCGACCACGAAGGCGCCTATGTCCTTCGCCCTGTCGCATATCTCGAAGATGTCCCTGCTGAACTTGCCGTCCGAGAAGAAGACTATCAGGTGGCCTTTGTTCGTGCTTATCTCCTCGCCGGGCAGAACAAGAATCTTCCCTTCGGCCGCTTTCTTCACCGCCTCGGCCCCTTTTATGTTGTCGTGGTCAACCACGCCGAGAACTTCTATTCCTTTGCTGACAGCTGTCCTTACAAGGGTCTCGGGGCTCATCCGCGAGCACTTGGAATAGCTCGTGTGGCAATGCAGGTCCGCCTTCAGCATAG
>JAWABM010000022.1:0-8725 GCA_038999215.1 Candidatus Aenigmatarchaeota archaeon
TGTAGTCTAGCCAGGTTAGGATAGCTGGCTCCAGTCTGGTTTGTTGACCGGAGCGCTGATGCCCGAGATGATAGGGAGAAACCAGCGGACGGGAGTTCGAATCTCTCCAACCCCACCATCATGATGACAGGCTGCATATTTTGCAGGATAGTGAAGGGCGAGGTGCCCTCGTACAAGGTGTACGAGGACCCTGAGACCGTGGCCTTCCTGGACATAAGGCCCCTCAATCCGGGGCATGTCCTAGTTGTCCCCAAGCGCCACTACCGATGGGTCTGGGACGTGCCGGGCACGGGCGATTACTTCAAGGCCGTGGACAAAGTAGCCAATGCCATAAGAAAGTCGATGGGCAGCGACTGGGTTGTTTCATGGATCATTGGCGAGCTTGTGCCGCACGCGCATGTGAATCTCATGCCGCGCTTGCCCGAGGACGGGCACGGCAATGCGATAAACTTTAATGCTGTCAAGGAGATACCTAAAGAGCAGATGATGGCCATCTCTGAAAAGATAAGGAAGGCCCTCGTCAACTACTGATGCGCCGATAGTCTAGTGGTAGGACCACAGCCTTCCAAGCTGTTGACCTGGGTTCGAATCCCAGTCGGCGCACCATCAAAACCTTTCTTTAGGAAGAAAGCTTTTATGGAAAGAAATCGCGTTGTTATCTTATGGGCAAGTACGCCGCTGCCAAGAGGCGCCGCGAGGACAACGAGCGCATAGCCCGCGAGCGGATAGCCGTCCTCGAGAGGATGGTAGGCGAAGAGCCCTGCTACGCCGGCCGCTACAGGGAGCTGATTGCGAGAATAAAGAGGAAATACAGGATACGCGACCAAAGGTAAGGTTTTTAAGCATTGGTTGGCAATAAAAGGCTGATTAAGATGGCGGCTCTCAGGGAGATTGACGCGGGGAAGATGGTGAAAAGGATAGCCGAGGAGCTCAAGAACGTTCCCGAGATAAAGCCTCATAAGAACGTGATGTTCGTAAAGACGGGCGTGAGCGCGGAGAGGCCTGCGATGCAGGCGGACTTCTGGTACCTTCGCGCCGCGGCGATACTGAGGAAGGCCTATCTCAACGGCCCCGTAGGCACGCAGCGCCTGCGCACGGCCTTCGGAGGAAAAAGAAACAGGGGCCACAAGCCTTCGCATCACAGGCCTGCCGGAGGCAAGTTCATCAGGATGATGCTTCAGCAGCTCGATGCCGCCGGCCTGATCCACAAGGTCGAGAAGCCCAAGAAGGGCAGGATGGTCACCCCGAAGGGCCAGAAGTTCCTTGAAGGCCTTGCGAAGGGGATGTAGATGGACGTCCAGCCCGAGCAGCTCGAGACCATGAAGAGGGAGATGCTGAGGAAGATACTGGACAAGGCTGCGCTGGAGAGGATGGGGAGGGTGAGGATAGCCAATCCCATGCTCGCTTCGCAGCTCGAGGTCTATCTTATCCAGCTGTTCCAGGCAGGGCAGCTCAGAGAGGCGCTGACCGACGAGAAGCTCAAGAAGATACTGGACACCCTGACTGAAAAGAAGAAGACTAGCATAAGGCGGAAATGATGGTTGACAGAAAGGTGACAATCACGGATTTGGTCCGCGACGACGCGCTCCTGAGGGCAGCGAGGGCCATCATTGATGCGGAAGCCGACAGATACGACCTCGGCGACGGGAGGGAGCTTTATAAGAAAAGGGACGGATTTTACATAAGAAAGAAGGTGGAATGACATGGGAGCATCAAAGAGCGCGGCGAAGAAGATAAGGCTTATTTCGATTTCCAAGGTGAAGGATGCGCCGAGGTGGGCGGACCTGAGGAAGTACGGCAAGCGCGCCAGGTCCAGGAGGATTAGGATTCACGGCAGGAAGAATTGGAAGAGAAACAGGACAAAGGCGAGATGACATGGCTGACGAGAAGATTTTCACCATACCTCTGCGCGAGGCCTATCTGAAGGGAAGGAAGGAAAGGGCCAAAAAAGCGTCCGCTGTCATAAAGGAGTTTCTGGCCAGGCACATGAAGTCCGATGACATCAAGATTGGGCTGAGCATCAACAACGCGGTCTGGGCCCGCGGGATGCAGAAGCCGCCGCGCAGGGTGCGGGTCCATGCGCTGAAGGACGGCGAGGCCGTCTATGCCGAGCTTGTGGGCACGGAGATAAAGCTTCCCTCCAAGGAGGATAAAAAGAAGAAGGAGGAGAAGGCCAAGGCGAAGGAGGAGAAGATAAAGGAGGAGCGCAAGGAAAGGAGGAAGCAGACCATCCAGGAAGAGCTGGAGGAGAAGCCTAAGTCCGGGGCGCCGTCCGAAGAGAAGCCTGCTGAAAAGAAGCCCGAGGCAAAGGCCGAAGGGCCCGATGCCGAAAAGCTTTAAGTCGTTGCCTGCCCAATTTCTCGAATGCCAGAAATGAGGTTCGCAAGGATAGATTTCGGTTCCGATCCGAACATAGGACTGTATGGCTGGGCAACTGACAGCTACTGCCTTGTAGGAGCGGAGCCGTCTGCAAAGTTGAAAGACAGGATGGAGAAGGTGCTGGGCGTTGAAGTGAGGCGCTCTTTCATCGCAGGCACAGAGCTAGCGGCGATATTCGCAGCCGGGAACTCGAACGGCATGGTGCTCTCCAAGCTCGTTGAGAAGCATGAGCTTGCCGCCTTGAAAAGGGCGTTCACGGACATGAACTTCATGATCCTTCCATCCAAGGAGACGGCTGTCGGTAACATGATTTTGTGCAACGACAGGGCCGCTCTTGTGTCGCGCCGCCTGAAAAAGCACGCGAAGAAGATAAGTGATTGCCTCGGCGTGCCTGTCGAGGCCGGCGAGCTGGCAGGCATGGAGGTTGTTGGTTCGGCGGCTCTCGCCACGAACCGCGGATGCCTATGCAGCCCGATGGTCAAGGAGGAAGAATTAAAAAGGCTGGAGGAAATATTGAAGGTTAGGGTGGACGTGGGCACGGCCAACTTCGGCTCGCCCTTCGTGAAAGCCGGGCTGATAGTGAACAGCAGCGGCCTGCTCGCGTCCGAGCTGAGCACAGGCCCTGAGCTGGGCAGGGCAATGGAGGTTTTCGGTTATGAGTGACGACTTGCAGCAGAAGATGGTGAGGTTCCAGGTGCTGGAGATGAACCTTTCGGTTGTGAGGAAGAAATACGAGGAGGTGCTGAAGAGCATGGAGGAGCTCGAGGTCTCCAGGGCGACCATGGAGGGCTTGAAGCACCTGAAACCCTCCGAAGCCCTCATACCTGTCGGCGCCAATAATTACATCTGCGGCAAGGTCGAGGGCGCCGAGGACATAATGGTCTGGATAGGCGGGGGCGTGGTGCTGAAAAAGAAGAGGAGTGAGGCGATAAGGGTAATCGGCGACAGGGTGAAGGAGCTGAACGGCATCGCCGACGAGCTGGCCAAGCAGGAGCACCATATACTCGCCGAGCTCCAGAAGCTGCAGCCGGAGATAGAGAGGATTTCGCAGGGAAGGTAAATGTTCGGTTTTCTCAAGGAAAAGCTGAAGAAGGGCATAGAGAAGCTCACTTCTGCCACAAAAAAGGTCGAGGAGGAGCCTGAGGAAGCACCTGTTGAGGCGCCGGCCGAAGCTCCGGTCGAAGAGGAGATTGAGGAGGACGTCGTTGAAGAGCCTCCGAAATCGGTCCAAAAGGAAATCCTGAAGGAGGTGAGGGAAAAGGATAGGGAGGAGGCCGAAGAGATAAAGGAGGTCGCCGAAGAAGAGGAGGAGAAGGCTGCCGAAGATGTCGTTGCCAAGGAGGTCATACGGGAGGAGCCGCCCGCAACAGTCGTTGAGATGATGGAGGATGTGAAGCCCTCCGAGGGCGTCGGCATTCTCGAAAGGATAGGGCTGAAGAAACCCAAGAAGATTCTTGCAAAGCTGAAGAAGGTTATAACAGAGAAGGTTATAGAGGAGGACGACATCGCCAGAACTCTGGAGGAGATGCAGATGTCCCTTCTCGAATCTGACGTGGCGCTCGAGGTCGCAGAAAAGATAACCGCCGACCTGAAGAAATCCCTTGTCGGCAAGGCCATACCCAAGAAGCAGATTGAGACGGTCGTGCGCGACAGCATCAGGAACAGCCTGATGGAGATACTCAAGTTCCCGGACACAGACGTGCTGAAGATGGCGGAGAAAACAAAGCCTTTGAAGATAGTGTTCCTCGGGTTCAACGGCACCGGAAAGACGACGAGCATAGCCAGGATGGCCCACCTGCTCAAGGCAGAAGGCTTGCGTCCTGTGCTGGCCGCAGGCGACACTTTCCGTGCTGCGAGCATCGAGCAGCTCGAGGAGCACGGCCGACGGCTCGATGTTCCGGTCATAAAGCACAAGTACGGCGCCGACTCGACCGCGGTGATATTCGACGCTATCAGGGCGGCCGAATCTCGCGGTTACGACGTCGTCCTTGCGGACACGGCCGGCCGCAGCCATTCGAACGTCAACCTGATGGATGAGATGAAGAAGATAATCAGGGTGAACAAGCCTGACCTGAAGATACTGGTCATAGACTGCCTCACAGGAAACGACGCTGTTGAGCAGGCCAAGAAGTTCAACGAGGCCGTGGGCGTGGACGGCATGATCCTTACCAAGGCGGATGTCTATGACAAGGGAGGAGCCGTTCTTTCCGCAGCTTGGGCAATAAGGAAGCCTATATTATATATGGGGACAGGCCAGGGTTACAAGGACTTCGAAAAGTTCGTGCCGGAAAAAGTGGTCGAAAGCCTGCTGGGCTAGTCATTTAGGTATAATTATCCCGCCCAGGTCCTCGTATCTGCCGTCCATGTACATCTTTGCCGTAAGCGCGCAGAGCAGCGCGTCGTATTCGTCTTGGTTCTTCCTCGGCTGCTTGCTTATGCCGAGAATGTTCTCGGTAGCAGCCGGGAAAACCTCTATGGCCCTGTAGCCCTTGTCCCTGAGCTCCCTCACTATCTTCATGGCCCTGAGCGCAAGAATCTTCATAGTTGGCAATGCGGTGGATATCGGCCTGTAGCCCCTTTTCATCAGCATCAGCTCGGAATTCCTCCATGGCTGCATTTTTCCGCCTATGTCCGGCGGAAGCCAGAAAGGCGCGTCTATCGCTATGCAGTCCGGCTTTGCATCCTCTATTTCCCTCATTATTTCGGCGTCCGTGCTGAGCAGCCTTGTCATCGTTCTGCCAAGCGGCGCCTCCTTTCCCGGTGTTATTAACAAGCAGAAACCTGTGGCATTCTCCTGCTTGCCCGCCAGGTCCACCCCCACGACCTTCATGAACATATTATTTAAGGGTTCAGGAATTAAATCTTTGCTATGCTTGACAAGCTCGGGGAAGGTTTGAGAAACGCGCTGAGGAAGATAGCAGGTACAGGCCATATAGACAAGGCCGTTGTGGACGAGCTCGTGAAGGACATACAGCGCTCCTTGCTTGCAGGAGACGTTGACGTTAAGCTCGTGTTCGAGCTCACGAAGAAGATAAGGGAGCGCATACTTAGCGAGAAGCCTCCTGCCGGCATGACGCCCAGGGAGCACGCCGTCCGCATAGTCTACGAGGAGCTCGTGAAGCTCGTCGGGGAGAAGGCTGAGATCTCCCTCAAGCCCGGCAGTATACTTCTTTGCGGCCTGTTCGGCTCGGGAAAAACTACCACTGCCGCGAAGCTCGCGCGCTTCTACCAGAAGAAAGGGCTGCGCCCTGCGCTGGTCTGCTGCGATGTCGAGCGTCCGGCGGCGTATGAGCAGCTCCAGCAGCTGTCCGAGCAGATACACGTGCCGTTCTACGGCGAGAAAGGCAATAGGGACAGCGGGAAAATATTGAAGAACGCCATGGATAAACTGAAGGCGGATGTCATAATAATCGACTCCTCGGGAAGGAACGCTCTCGATGCCGCGATGATTAAGGAAATCAAGAACCTTTACGACATAGCCAAGCCCGATGAGAGGATATTGGTAATCCCTGCTGACATAGGCCAGGCGGCCAAAGTGCAGGCGTCCGAGTTCCAGAAGAGCCTGAACATAACAGGCGTCATAATCACGAAGATAGAGGGCACTGCCAAGGGCGGTGGCGCCCTCACTGCCTGCTCAATAACAGGCGCTCCTGTCAAGTGGATAGGCGTCGGCGAGAAGATTGATGCCTTGGAGGAATTCGATCCGCAGCGCTTCGTGGGCCGCCTCATCGGCTGGGGCGATATACAGTCACTGATGGAGAAGGCCAAGGAAGCAATCGAGCCAGAGAAAGCTGGGGAAATGGCCGAAAAGCTCGTCTCGGGCAAGTTCACATTGTCCGACTTCTACGAGCAGATAAAGGGCGTGCAGAGGATGGGCTCCTTGAAGAGCGTCATGGAAATGATACCTGGCATGCCGATGGCCCGCTTGCCCAAGGACTTTGACGCTGGCAAGCAGGAGATGAAGATGAGGAAATGGAAGCATGCCATAGAATCCATGACCCGAAAGGAGAGGGAGGAGCCAGAAATAATAGACGCACCGAGGATAGCCAGGATATCAAGGGGCTCCGGCGTGCCCGAGGCCGAGATACGCGAGCTGCTGAGGAACTACCAGCAGTCCAAGAAGATGATGAGGATGCTAGGCGGCGGAATGAGGCGCGGCCCCATGGCAAAGCTTGCCAGGAAGTTCAGGGGATTCTAATCACATTATCGGCTTGTATATGAGTCTGTATCTCTTTTCTGGTCCAATTCCCTGCTTCTGCACCACTATCGCTCCGTCCCTCTGGAGCTGCTTTATCGCGCTTCTCACCTGCTCGGCCTTGTAGGCAGTTCCCTTTTCCTCGTTTATCGCGTCGGCATGCGCTTCATAAGTGGCGAAATCCCTGTAGGTTCTCGAATGGTCCAGCACGTCTTCTTCTATTTGGCTTCTCCTTCTGAACAGCATAGGATTATAAAAGTAAGCAAGCTATTTAACCCTTATGCGCACCTTCGTGCTCTATGCCGGTAAGGCCCGCACAGACGGGAATTTCAGCGTGGAGGACCTGCCGTCCAGCGGCGGACGCATGGACCTCGTGGCCCGCTGCATAACGTCGGCGCTCTGGCTCAGCCATGCCGTGCGCCCGGATGCCAGAATATATTGCGTGCTTAACGGTCCGCCAAAGCCGCCGGTCACTGTCGTGTTCGACGGTTCTTCCGTCCGCAAGATATCGCCTGACGAGCGCTCGATTGCGCTCTGGCTGAAGAAGGCGCTCTCCGGGGATATCTGCAAGGATTGGAAGGAATTCAGGCCAGGCATACTCGTCGCACGCAAGTCGTTCCAGGAAATCATAAAAGAACATGAAGGCGGGCCCGTCTACGTCCTCCACGAGAATGGAAGGAGTATCGGAGAGGTCAATCTCAAGGAAGACCCGGTGTTCGTGGTAGGCGATAACTTCGGAATACCCAAGAACGACGAGTCGTTCGCCCTGCGTTCGGGGGAGAAACTGTCAATAGGCAAGAAATCCTATCTGGCGAGCAGCTGCATCGCTGTCCTCAACTGGTTCTGCGACAAAAACGCTTAAATAATCCGCCTAAGAAGTAGGCTTATGATCGAGAGGGTAGCGAAGATACTTGAAGAGCCTGTATGCGATCATTGTTTGGGTCGCCAGTTCAGCCAGCTGCTTTCCGGCTACTCTAACGGCGAGCGCGGGGCGGCCCTAAGAAAGGCGATAGCCATGGCGATAGATTCCGGCGAGCTCGGCCACGAGAAAATCGATCCTTCTAACTTCCACGGTTTCAGGTTCAGAATGGCGAAGGACTTCCGTCCGGCGGAGGCGAAGGAATGCGCCGTTTGCAGCGGTTTTTTTCAGAATATCGGAAAGATAGCGGAGAAGATAGCGAAGAAGGTCGAGGGCCTGGAGTTCAGGACGTTCCTTGTGGGGACGACGCCTTCGAAGGCCCTGCTCGAGAAGGAGGAGAAGCTCTGGGAACGCATCGGCATCGAGTACTGCGAGCCCTTCAAGGCCGAATCCAACAGGGAGATTGGCAAGCTGCTTGAGAGAAGGCTTCGCCGCCGCGCGGAGCTGAAGAAGCCAGACGTCTCGATAATCATCAACCTCGAGGATGACAGGATAAGCGTGAAGCCCAACCCCCTTTACATATTCGGATATTATAAGAAGCTCGTGCGCGGCATGCCGCAGTGCATGTGGGGCACGCCCGGCAAGTACAGGACTTCGGTGGAGCAGATTATCGCGAAGCCGGTGATGAAAATGACGCGCGGCATGGAGCACAAGTTCCACGGCGCAGGGCGCGAGGACATAGACGCGCTCTGCCTTGACTGGAGGGGCTTCGTGCTGGAGATAGTCTCTCCAAAGAAGCGCTCCATCGACTTGGGGGCGGTCGAAAGGGCCGTCAATAAGACAGGGAAGGTCGAAGTGAAGGGGTTGAAGATTTCGGACATGGAGACCGTGCGCAGAATAAAGGCGGCAGCGAACGACAAGACTTACAGGTTGCTCGTGCTTCTTGACAAGCCGGTGAAAAAAGGCGATCTCTCGAAGCTATCAAAGCTCAAGGGCGAAATCATGCAGCAGACGCCCGAACGCGTGCTTCACAGGAGGGCAGACCTCACAAGAAAGAGGGTTGTGAAGGCGATAAGCTGGAAGCAGCTCGGTCCGAAGAAGATCGAGGTCATTGTCAAGGGAACCGCCGGCCTGTATGTGAAGGAGCTTGTTAGCGGGGATAGGGGAAGGACAAGGCCGAGCGTGGCGGAAATTCTTGGCGTGCCAGCCAAGGTAAAGTACCTTGATGTAATCGAGATAGGCAAATAAATGCTTTTGCCGCGCTATTCTGAATATGGCAAAGAGGTCGACGC
>JAWABM010000023.1:0-6826 GCA_038999215.1 Candidatus Aenigmatarchaeota archaeon
CTTCGGGGGAAGATTCTTTCTGAAGCAGAGGCCCGAAGGCCATGTGCCGAACACTGTCACCGATTGCGAGGTCTCAAGGTTCCTTCTCAAGAAAGGGATAGAGACAGGCGAACCTGTGATGAGCACGAACGGCGCATATGCTGTCATAGAAGGCAAGCACGTTTATTGCGCGTTCAGCTTCAAGGAAGGGAAGGAATACAGGTATTCCGCGGACAACATCCGGAAAGCGGGGGAGGCGCTGGCCGAATTCCACAGGAACACCATAGGATACAGCGGCAGCACATCGTTCGAGGGCGACGCCTTCGGCTGGTCAAGGAGGATGATTGAAGGCCTGGAGGGGCTCGACGGATGGAAAGAGAGGCTGGACAACGCCGAAAGGACATTCAAGGAGCATGAGCCGAAGCTGCTGAAGACCCTCACGCATTGGGACTTCCACGGCGGCAACATCAAGATAATCGAAGGCAAGGTAGTGCCGTTCGATTTTGAGTTCGCCCACCATGATTACAGGATACTTGACATAGCCAATTCTTCCATATGCTTCGCCGCAATACGGTCCCCGGACTACGGGAACGCGGAATCGTTCATACAGAAGTGCGAGCTAGACTTCGGGAAGAACAGGCTCTTTCTTGACGGCTACAGGAACATCACGCCGATAAACGACGAGGAGGCAGGCGTATTCCCGGAAGCCCTGGACGTGGCATGGATAGGCTGGATATCCTACACCCTCAAGAACAGGAAATGCGGCGAAAAGGCGGTGGAGAACGCAAAATATTTCCCCGAGTGGGTGGAAAGGAACAGGGAAAGGATAATTCAGGAATGCAGGTGAGCGGATGCCATACTTCCTTGATTACGAGAGGGTAAGCCATCATAAATCCATGCTCTCGGACAAGAAGAGGACCCTCGCGTTCAGGAATGCCATAAGAAATATCGTGAATAAAGGGGATGTCGTCGCAGACGTGGGCTGCGGCACCGGCATACTGTCGTTCTTCGCAGCAGAAGCGGGCGCGAAGAAGGTCTATGCCATAGAAAGGACGGACATGGCATACGAGGCCAAAGAAATGGCCCAGGACAACTGGCTCACAAATGTGGATGTCATAAAGGAGGACTCGTCAAAGGTGAACCTCCCCGAGAAGTGCGACGTGATAATCTCCGAATGCATAGGCTATTTCGTGCTGCAAGAGAACATGGTCAACGAGGTCATCGACTTCAGGAAGCGCAATTTGAAGGAAAGCGGCAGGATGATACCTGAGAGCATCGAAATGTACATTGCGCCTGTGGAGACGCTTGCGTTCGCAGAAGTGAATTTCTGGGGCAAGAGAAAGTACGGGTTCGACATGAGGGAGATGAGGGGTCTGGCGGCGAACTCGTCTTACTGCAGCAGCATAAAAAAGCGCGAACTGCTCGCAGAGCCGAAAATCATAAAAAAAATATCCATGTACGGTGACGAGGTCGTGCTGGACGAGGGCGAGGAGTTCGAAATAAAAAGGGACGGCGGGATGAACGGCCTTTGCGGATACTTTTCCGCAGAACTCTGCCCTGGGGTCAGGCTGAGCAATGCGCCCGGAACAAGAAGGACACACTGGAGGCAGCAGTACTTCCCTCTGGAGAAGCCCATGCTGGTAACGGAAGGAAGCACCGTTTATGCTAGGATAGAGACAATACCGCACAAGGGCATGGTGGATTGGCTGTGGTATGTGACCAACGGAGAAAAATATTCTGCCCACTCCACGACAAGGGGGATAAGGCTCAAGGAGCAATGTTTTAATGGCGGAGGCCAATGAATAGTTATGAAGATAATGAAGTGCTCTAAGTGCGGGGCATACACGCTGAAGGCGGAGCACTGCGGAGAGCCCACTGTGACAGCCCACCCTCCGAAATTTTCGATGGAGAAGGAAAAGAGGTACGGGAAGTACAGACGCGAGGCAAAGGTTAATAAAGCCTAATGCAATATTGTTTCTAGAGTGGTCCTGATGCATGAGAGCGAGATAACAGTAGAGGAAAAGGTGAAATTGAGGAACCCTCTGTGCATCGTAGGCCTGCCTGGCATAGGGAACATAGGCAGGATAGGGCTCGGCTACATCGTGTCTCATTCGAAAGCCAAGAGGTTCGCAAGGCTCTACTCGCCGTATTTCTTCCCGTTCGTGATGGTGCACGACAACAGGATACACGTGCTCAGGAACGAGTTCTATGCCCTGAAGGGCGCGAAGAGGGACTACATACTGCTCATAGGCGACTGCCAGACATATGACCCCAAGGGCCATTACGAGATAGCCGGCAAAGTCGTCGATTTCGTCAAGTCGCTGGGCTGCAAGGAGATTATAACCATAGGCGGCTTCAGCACAGGCAAAATCAAGGACAAGCCGGCCGTGTACGGCGTGGCCTCGCACGACGAAATAAAGAAGAAGCTGAAGGAGGCGGGCGTTGACACGAACGTCGCGGGAAAGGTCAGCACGATAGTCGGCGCGGCCGGCCTGATGCTCGGTGTTGCAAAGGTGAAAGGATTGAAGGGATTCACCCTTCTGGGAGAGACGTCCGGTTTCCCCATAATAACAGACCCGAACGCAGCCGAGGCGGTGCTGGAGGTCCTGCAGAAGTTCGTGGACATCAAGATAGACCTGACCAAGCTCAAGGAGAAGGTCGCAGAGATGCACGATTTCATAAGCAAGCTTCACAACGTGCAGATGCAGGCAATGGAGCAGATGCAAAGGCCGAGCAAGCCTGAGGACAAGCTCAGGTACATAGGGTGATATGATGGCGGAGAAATACAGCAAGTTCGAGAGGGCGAGGATAATAGGCACCAGGGCGCTGCAGATATCCAGCGGTGCGCCCGCGCTGGTGAAGACGGAGGAGAAGGACCCGATAAGGATAGCGGAGCTGGAGTTCGAGGAAGGGGTGGTGCCGCTGGACGTGATAAGGAAGGTCCCGACAAAAACGTCCAAGGTAAAGAAGGTCTGATTCTTCAAGTTTTATTTAGGCCTGAGCAGAAATATTGTCATGATAAAGAGCCTGAAACTTTCCAAAACAAGGAACTCCAGAGGCGATGACACAATAAAGGCGTGCATAAACGGAAAGTTCTGCGCCTCAGCGCCCTCTGGCAGGTCGACAGGCAAATATGAGGCCAGGACAAGGCCGGTCGAAAGCATCCTCAGGAACTCGAAGGCGCTTGAAAAGAGCTTCATCGGGCTCAAGAGTTTCAAGGACGTGGACAAGAAGCTCGAGAAGATGGGAATAGACAGGGTCGGAGCGAATTTCTCGATCGCGCTCTCCATCGCCGCCGCGAGGACGGAGGGGAACGGCGATGCCTACAGGGCGCTCGGAGGAATAAGATCGTTCCCATACCCCCTCGGGAACGTGGTCGGCGGCGGAGCACATCGCGGGAACACAGACATACAGGAGTTCCTGGTGTTCCCGCGCAGGGCCAAGACGATGGCCGAGGCGCTCAAGATGAACAGGGATGTCTGGCGGGAGGCAGGAAGGAGGCTGCGCGCAAGGAAGAAGAACGACGAAGGCGCCTGGATAACCGCTGCAGACGACTACAGGACCCTCGACGCGCTCACGGAAATAGCGGAGGAGAACCGCTGCCTTGTCGGCATAGACATGGCAGCCACGCAGCTGTGGGACGGAAAGAACTATGTTTACAGGAAGCTCGGCATGAGAATGGACACCGGCCTCCAGATGGATTTCATTGAAGGGCTGGTGAAAACGTACAGCCTTGCGTACGTTGAGGACCCGTTCCACGAGAGCGACTTCTCGAGCTTCGCACTACTGAAAAGAAAGGTGAAGTGCGTTGTCTGCGGGGACGACCTTTTCGCAACGCATGCCGGAAGGATAAGGGGCGCGGCGAACGCGATAATAATAAAGCCGGACCAGGCCGGCACGGTCACGAGGACGCTCGCCGCAATAAGCAAGGCGAAGCGGCTGAAGATGGCAACCGTCGTCTCACACCGCTCCGGCGAGACAACTGACGCGTTCATAGCCGACCTCGCTGTCGCCACAGGGGCGCGGCTGATAAAGTGCGGCATATCCGGCAGGGAGCGCGAGGCCAAGCATCGACGGCTCGTGGAACTCTGGCGCAAGGCTGCCAGGCCGCGAATGGCCTGAAGCATTTAAGAACTCTTTCTTCCAAGACTTCTCCATGAAAAAGATAGTATGCCTGCTTAGCGGCGGCATAGACTCGCCTGTAGCAGCGGCGATGCTGTCCAAGAAGCACGAGATCGTGCTGGTGCACCTGGATAACGCGCCGATGGCGCCGAAGATAGTCAAAGAAAGAGTGATGAAGCTTGCGAAGCTCCTCGCAAAGATATCCGGGAGAAAGACAAGACTCTACATTGTCCCGCACGGCGAGAACCTGAAGAGCTTCCTCGAGGTGGAGAGGAAGATGAACTGCATCCTCTGCAGGAGGATGATGTACAGGATAGCGAACGAGATAGCGAAGCGCGAAGGCGCGGACGCCATAGCCACCGGCGAATCTTTGGCGCAGGTGGCATCCCAGACTCTTCCGAACCTCAGGGCAGAGGACGCCGCAAGCATACTGCCCGTTCTCCGACCGCTGATTGGAATGGAAAAATCCGAGATAGTCGCGCTAGCGAAAAAGGTAGGCACGTTCGAGACCTCGGTCGAAAGGGACAAGGGCTGCTACACAGCCAAATCGAGACCCATGTGCTGCTTCGCGACCCCGATACATCCTGAGACAAGGGCGGACCTGGCGTCAATCGAGGCCGCCGAGAAAAAACTGGACATAAGGGGCATGCTCGAAAAGAGCGTCTCTGCCAGCGAAGTAATCGAGCTGTGAGAAAGGCTTTTTAACCAGCGGACCAATTATATTCCTGATGACTATGCCGAAGAAGGCGGCGAAGAGCGTCAAGCTCTACACGACCGAATGGTGCCCTTACTGCAAGACAGCAAAGGAATTCCTCAAGGAGAAAGGGGTGAAGTTCGAGGAATTCCGCGTGGACAAGGACCAGAAGGCCGCGAAGAGGATGGTCGAAATAAGCGGCCAGAGCGGCGTGCCGGTCCTGCACATAGGCAGCGCGGTCATAGTCGGGTTCGATGCAGAGAAGATAAGGAAGGCGCTCGGCCTGAAGAATTAGGGAAAGGCCTGATGATTTAAATGCCTTTAAATAGCATAACGTTGTTATAGTATATCAATTATATAATGGAGGGCAGAAGATGGTCGAAGAAAAAAGCGAGGAAAAAAAGGAGAAGAAACCCTTCCTAAAAGAAGGGATGTTTTATCCTATGCTTGCAGCCGTGTTCTGCGCGCTCTTCATCATAAGCAGCGCTTTCCTGGCAACCAGCATGCTCACGCACGGCTTCCTGCCAGGAGGGATGACCGGGCAGGCCGCCGCAGAGAAGGCGATAGATTTCATAAACACTAACATGCTCAGCGCGGATCAGGTCGCTGTGCTGGACAAGGTGAGCGAATCCAACGGCCTCTACATGATAAATTTCTCGATCAGCGGCAACAAGTACAGCACGTTCGTGACAATGGACGGAAAGCTCCTTTTCCCCCAAGCGATAGACCTCAACATGAAAATCGAGACGGGCAAGAAGCCGGCCGCGTTCGACGCGCCTGACAGCGCAAGACCGGAAGTCGAACTCTATGTCATGTCCTTCTGCCCCTACGGACAGCTGGCAATCAAGGCCATGAAGCCTGTGGCAGAGCTGCTCAAGGAAAAGGCGGATATAGTTCCGCATTACGTCATCTACGACCACTATTGCGGATACGGGATTCCGCCGTCAATGTGCAGCGACGACGGCCTGAAGGCCTACTGCATAGCCAACGGCACGCTCTGCTCGATGCACGGGACGACAGAGCTGAACGAGGACATCAGGCAGCTTTGCGTCTACAAGAACTATCCCGCCAAATGGTGGGAGTACGTTGATGGCATAATCAACAAGTGCACGCTGAACGACGTTGAGACCTGCTGGGAAACTGTCGCGAAGGGCGCAGGCATCGATGCGACGGTCATAAAGAACTGCGCAGCAAAGGAGGGAGAAGGGCTGATAGCGGCCGAAAGGCAGGCGAACTTGGCGAACGGCGTGCAGGGGTCGCCGGCCATATTCGTGAACGGCATGGAGTACGGCGATTCGAGGACAGAGGAGGGCTTCAAGAACGCCGTATGCAGCGGATTCTCGACAGAGCCTTCAGAATGCTCTACCGAACTTAATTCTGCTGCTGGCACAGCGTCCGGCGGATGCGGCGGGTAGATAGCCATGATTTGCCTTATAGCGCTGGCAGTTTTCTCTATTCTCGGGATATTCTCGGCAAAATACAGGGTTTATGCAAAGGAGGCCTTCAGCTGCGTGTTCAGGAGAATAACCCTGAGACCGTGCACGACCGACTTCGACCAGCAGATGAAGATGAAGGTGGTGAGCAAGATGTTCACGCGTTCGCCCAAGGCGGCAGGCTTCATGTACAGGCACTTCGAGACCATCTCTTGGATCTTCACAGCGATAATGGTAATCAGCCTAGCCTATTCCGGCATGGCGATATACAGCCTTACCGTGTACGGGACATGCGATCCGAGCAACCCGAACAACTGCGTGTTCAGGCTCGGCGGGCCGGAATGCGCACCGAACGCCCAACCAAATGCGGACATCGCCTCTTTCACGGACAGCGGAAGCGCGGTGTGCACGGAGGGCGGCAAGCCGGTGGTGTTGATGTTCAGCGCCACATGGTGCCCGCACTGCAACTGGGTGTCGCCCGCGTTCGAGAAGGTCGCGAAGGAATACGTGGACAGGATAGTGGCGCGCCATTGGCAGCTTGACATAAGCGATGACACTCTGACAAGCGCGATAGAGACAGGAATACCGCAAGCGGACA
>JAWABM010000024.1:0-5645 GCA_038999215.1 Candidatus Aenigmatarchaeota archaeon
CATCGGCAAGCCGCACATAGCAAGGGCTGTGGCGAAGTACATGGGAATAAGCACTTGCGGGGTAGAGTTCGACATCTTCTATGCCGAAAACTTCAAGAAGGGAGGAAAACTCTACGTCGAGAGGGAGAAAATAACCACAACAAAGGCCATAGAAGTACTTGATAATGCAGGCGGAATACCCGTGCTCGCGCACCCAGCTGACGCCGGAGTGGATGAGCTGCTACCCTACCTGATAAGAAAGGGCATGGCCGGAATAGAGGTCTTCTATCCGTACAGGGCCAGCGCAAAGCAGAAGATAGAACATTACATGACGCTGGCGACAAAGATGGGCATACTGATGACCGGGGGAAGCGATTCGCACGGCCCCGGCTCGTCCAAGGATGTCCCGCTGGCCGCGGTCAAGGTCCCGATAGACGTCTACAACAGGCTGCTCGAATACAAAGAGGGTTTATAAGCCCTTGCCGCGATTTCTAATGCATGAAATACAGGTTTTTCCCTCATACCGCGGACACCATCTTCGAGGCGTACGGGGCGACGACTGAGGAGGCGTTCTCCAACGCGGGGCTCGCCGTAGAGGAAATCATGACCGACACCAAGAAGGTCAGGCCGGCTGTCAAAAAAGCGATAACCGCCGAAGGCGAGGACATGAAGGCGCTGCTGTACACGTTCCTTGAGAAGCTCCTCATACTGAAGGACTCGCAGGACCTGCTGTTCTCGAAAATCGATGTGAAGGCCATCAGGAGGACGGCCAAGGGCTTTGCTCTGGAAGCCTCGGCCTCAGGCGAGAAGTTCGACGCACGAAGGCACGAAGCGCGCACCCTCGTGAAGGCGATAACCTACCATGACATGGCAGTCGGAGAGCGCAAGGGAAAGAAATATGTCCATGTGCTGGTTGATATTTAGTGATTGATATGAAGAAAAAATCGCTGCAGCTCGCGCTTTGGATAGCGGCCTGCGAGCTGGCAGGCTCGATAGGGAGCGTCTTCACGGCGCCGAACATAGAGGGCTGGTACGCCTCGCTGAACAAGCCTTTTTTCACGCCTCCGAACTGGGTGTTCGGGCCGGTATGGATAACGCTGTTCTGCCTGATGGGCATTGCGGCATACCTTGTCTGGGAAAGCAAGAGCAAGCTCAAGAAGGAGGCCCTGTGTTATTTCGGGGGGCAGTTCTGCCTGAATGTGCTCTGGTCGCTCCTCTTCTTCGGGCTCCGCAGCCCGCTTTACGGCCTGATATGCATCGTGCTGCTCTGGTTCGCGATACTGCTCACTATAATCAAGTTCAAGAAAGTGGACAAGATTGCCGCATGGCTGCTCGTGCCGTACCTGGCATGGGTCACTGTCGCGACGGCCCTCAATGCCGCTGTCTGGATGCTCAACTAGGCGATTGAATGGAAAGACACCTAAACAAGATCGATGACTTCCGCTGGGAGATACCCATAGGCACTATACCGAACATGCGCGTGCCTGGCATGGCGTATGCGAGCGAGAAGCTCATCGAGAAGATGAAGCAGGACCGCACGCTGCTGCAGGCAGCCGGCGTCGCTACGCTGCCGGGCATATGCAAGCACGCAATCGTGCTGCCTGACGGGCACGAGGGATACGGCTTCCCCATAGGCGGCGTGGCAGCGCTTGACTTCAAGGAAGGCGGCATATCGCCGGGCGGAATCGGCTACGACATCAACTGCGGGGTGCGGCTGCTGACGACGAACCTGACTGTAAAGGACGTGAAGCCGAAGCTCAAGGAGCTGCTCGAGGCAATGTTCAGGAACGTGCCTTCTGGCCTGGGCTCAGAGGGAAAGATAAAGCTGAGCGACAGCGAGATAGAGGACGTGCTCGAGAATGGAGCTGCCTGGGCCGTCAAGAGCGGCTACGGTTGGGAAAGGGACCTCCTGCACCTCGAGTCGAACGGCAAAATCGATGCCGATGCCGACATGGTCAGCAGGGATTCCAAGAGCAGGGGCAAGCCGCAGCTTGGCTCGCTAGGCTCGGGAAACCACTTCCTCGAGGTCCAGAAAGTGGACAGGATATTCAACCCCGAAACCGCCAAGGCATTCGGCATAAACAGCACAGAGCAGGTCGTTGTCATGATTCATACGGGCTCGCGGGGCTTCGGCCACCAGGTGTGCTCCGACTACCTGCGCGCCATGGAGCGCGAATTCAAGGACCTGATTGCGAAGCTGCCAGACCGCGAGCTGGTTTACGCGCCTGCCGGAAGCGAGACGGCGCGCAAGTACCTTTTGGCAATGGGCTGCGCAGCAAACTTCGCCTGGGCCAACAGGCAGATGATTGTCCATTGGGTAAGAGAAGCGTTCGAAAGAACGTTCAAGCAGAGCGCTGAGGACATGGGCATGGACATAATATACGACGTGGCGCACAACATCTGCAAGGTCGAAGAGCACGAAGTCGACGGGAAGAAGGTAAAGGTCTACATGCACAGGAAGGGCGGAACAAGGGCGTTCCCGCCGGGGCACAAGGAAATACCTGCTGAATACAGGAAGTTCGGACAGCCCGTGCTCATACCGGGAAGCATGGGAACCGCCTCGTACGTGCTGCACGGCACGGAAAGCGGAAAAGAGGCATTCTATTCAACGGCGCACGGCGCCGGCAGAACCATGAGCAGGAACGAGGCCCTGAGCAGGTGGCGCGGGGAAGCAGTTCAGAAGGAGCTCGCTGGAAAGGGCATACTCGTCCGCGGAGCAAGCTGGCAAGGAATCGCGGAGGAGGCGCCGGGCGCTTACAAGGACATAGACGAAGTCTGCAGGGTCAGCCATGAAGCCGGGATAGCCAGAATGGTCTCGCGGCAGGTGCCGCTTGGCGTTGTCAAGGGTTGAGGAACCTTTTTAACCTATTATGCCCATCTTATAGGAAGGTGAATTTATGCCTGTATCAGGGACACCTTATACAAGGAAATACGAACACACGAAGAGCAGGGGCCACGAAGGCACCGTCACCTGCGGATATTGCGGAAGGCAGGTCCCGCGCTACAAGACTATGATAAAGTTCAGGGGGTTCAGGATAACCGACCCCTCCATACTCCAGATGATGGACAGGAACCAGATGCACATGTTCAGCCAGAAGATGTACGTCTGCCCGTCCTGCGCGCGCTCGCACAAGATAGTGCAGAGAGGCAGGACCGCCAGAAAGAAGCACATAAATTTCTGAGAACCTTTAAAAAGCTTGGATTTCAATTATGATTAGGTGCGAAAAATGAAGGTGCTTGAAACGAAGCCGATATCGATGCCGGAAGCGAAGAAGATTCTGGCCAGCCGCGAGAAGGCGGGCGAGCTCGGCTACGAGCAGAAGCTGGCAATGGAGCACCTGAACAAGTTCACAAAACTCGACCCCGCGAAAGCAGAGAAGTTCATTGAAGAGGTATCTTCGGTGCTCAGAATGTCGCCCGAAACGCTGGCGCAGATAGCGAACCTGATGCCGCAGAACGCAGACGAGCTGAGGCTCATTTTCGCCAAGGAAAAGTTCAGCCTCAAGGAAGAGGAGATAGCCAAGATCCTTGAGATAGTGAAGAAGCATTCATAGGGGATTGCATGGTTCTGAGAGACGATAATGTCATAGTATTAGATTTCTTGCCTAGAGGCAGGTCGGACGACAGAAGAGCCGAGCCGATAGCGCAGGTGCTCGGCGAGAAGTACTTCTCGCTGCTGGAGGTCGTGGCCAAGCGCGATGTGACGCTCAAGCACGGGGACAAGGTGTACATAGGAGAGGAAAAGAGGGACCAGATAGACCACATAAAGAGGAGGATAACGGTCAATGAGCTCACGACGTTCGCGAAGAGCGAGCTGCCGTTCGTGGTGCAGAAGCTCGTGAAGGAGAAAGAGGCGGACTTCGTCGGGTTCTTCAACAAGGCCCAGCCAGTGAGCACCCGCCTGCACCAGCTCGAGCTCCTGCCGGGAATAGGCAAAAAGCACATGTGGGACATAATCAACGAGAGGAAGAAAGGGCCATTCACGAGCTTTGAGGACCTGAAGAAGCGCGTGGCGCTGCTGCCGGACCCGATGGGCGCCATCGTGAAGAGGATACTCGAGGAGCTGGAGAACGAAAACGTCAGATACAGGCTCTTTGTAGCAGGCCCAGTGAAAAGGTACTAGCATGGCGGCCAAGCTGGGTCAGCATTTTCTGCAGGACAGCGAGATATGCAAAAGGATGGCGGACTACGCAGGCGTCATGAAGGACGATGTGGTCCTTGAGATAGGGCCAGGGAAGGGCGTGCTCACCGAGGAGCTGGTTGGACGCGCAGGAAAGGTTATCGCAATCGAGAAGGACAGGGTCCTTGCGAGGATAGTGAGGGACAACTTCCCTGCCGCCGAGGTGATTACAGGCGACTGCCTGAAGATCGAATGGCCCGCCTTTGACAAGTGCGTTTCCAACCTGCCTTATCAAATATCCGGCCCTGTCACGTTCAAGCTCTTCGAACACAGATGGAAGACGGCGGTTTTGATGTTCCAGAGCGAGTTCGCCGAGCGCTTTGTTGCCGAACCCGGCAGCAGGCGTTATTCGCGGCTGACAGTGGCTGTCAATTACCATTGCGACGCGGAAATCCTGGAGTTAGTGCCCAAGGAGAAGTTCACGCCGCGGCCGAAGGTAAGCTCGGCCATAGTGAGGCTGACGCCCAAAAAGCCGCCTTTTCAGGCAGATGAACATTTCTGGCAGACCGTAGCGGCGCTGTTCAGGCACAAGAAGAAAACGGTCGCCGCAGCCCTCCGCGCATCAAGGCACAAGAACCTCGGCAAAGTGCCGCAGGAGCTCGCCAAGGAAAGGGTCTTCATGTGCGGGCTTGAGGACATGAAAAGGATAGCGGATTCCCTAGCATGAAACATCTTTAAATAGTTACTACCATATAGAGATATCTTTATATACCACTTAAGCCTAATATTTATTACAAGATAGTGACAATTTGTAAGGTGTTATTTATCAGGATAAAACCCTATATCAGAAGGCTCGACGGCGGCATGTACAGCATGCCGGAAGGGATACCGGCGGGCAGCGTTATGTACAAGAAGATAGAGCCCAAGAGGCCGACCGTGATAAGGGACGGGGACAAGGTCAGGACTTGCTACTATTACAACGGCATGAAGCAGTGCCTCGGAGTGAGGTGCTTCTGGCCGCGCGTGGGCCGCTGCATGATAATGGACAAGCTGAGCAAGAAGAACGGCAAGAAAATCGTCGTCAAGAAGAAGACCTACACCACCAAGAAGAAAAGGTCAAAGTGATCATGTTCTTTTCTTTCCTTGTGAATGCCATCGGTTTTATGTCCCGGCGATTGAACGCCGGGCATAAGACCCCCATACCAAGATGATGAAAATGGAATACCTCAACGACAAGCTTAATGACCTGAAGGCGGCCGAAAAGGCCGACGAGGGCATGTCTGAATACCTCCACGAAATCAGGGAGAAGCACAGGCCGGACGCGTTCATGGAATGCATAGAGGAGATGAGAAACGACATCTCCGAGGAGCAGCTCGCCTGGCTGAAATCATTTGAACCCAGGCTGAAAACTCTCTACAACGCCTTTCCGTGGATGAAGGACATGGAGCTCAGCGCCGACGAGGAGCAGCTTGCGCTCGGGCTCTGGATGGGCGCAGAGGGATGGGACACGAACGACAGGAAGATGTTCGAGATGCCCTTCGCAGAC